>JBGCDC010000398.1:0-2273 GCA_045105055.1 Phycisphaeraceae bacterium
GCCATTTTGTATTGCTCATGCAGGATTGCTGAAAACACATTGCGTAGCGCTCGTGCCGGTCCGCTTCTCGATCTTCTGTACTACGTCTCATAGGCTAAATCTACCTGCAATACTCTTTGAGTACAGACGAAAATTTTCATAATCTCAATTCTTGATTAAAAAATCCTTGACCTTCGCGATCGCCTTGCCATAATGCTTACGTCGGCAAGGACGGCTTCGCGGCGAGGCGGGAGAACCCCGAACCAGGCGATGCACGGGCGAGTCGGCCGACTCTGTGGCGATGTGTACAGTCGCGGCAGAGGCGTTGTGGCCCTTGGAGACGTCAAGGGTCTTGGATTCATTGGCGGCTGAGCGTGCTCTGCTTTTTCGTTCCGCAGAGACGCGTCAGTGACGGCTGATTAAACCGCTCCGCTTTATTTTGGCCGAGCATTCGAAAGAAGAGGTGATCCAGTGTCAGATTGTTATATGTGTAGGAACGGAGCGTGCTAGCTCCGCTTGACGGAGCGAAGCTATGTTCGCGCTCCGAAACACGCTCTACGGCTCCTGTCCCCTTCGCGGGGATGGGAGTCTTTTTTTACACACTCAAAAGGCTTTTCTCAAAACCCTAAGCCCGCTGCGTTGGCTCTGCCAATGCTGTGGGATACGACCCACGCCCGCGCCCGCTAAACTCTCAGCATGACCCCTGCCACCCGCGCCTGGCTCACGTTGACTCTTACCCCCGGGCTCGGCCCGACGCTCATCGCTCGGCTCATCCAACACGCAGGCGGCGTCGAGCAAGCACTACAACTCTCTGCCGCGCAACTCGCTGAGATCCAAGGCATCTCCGACAAAGGCGCGGGTAAACACAAACGCGCCATCGAAACAACCCAAGGCGACACGCTGCAGCGTGAGGTCGATCTCATCGCTAAACACGGCGCGACACTGCTTTCACTTGATGATGCAGACTACCCCGCGCTGCTTAAGCAGATCCCCTCCGCGCCGCCACTACTTTGGGTCAAGGGAAAGCTCGCGGCCGCGGATGCCTTGTCGCTTGCGATCGTTGGTTCGCGCAAGTGCTCGCACTACGGCCGAGAGCAGGCTGACCTGATCGCAAACAGCCTCGCACGCAGCGGCGTCACCATCGTCTCCGGCGGGGCCTACGGCATCGACATCGCGGCACACCGCGGCGCACTCCGCGCAGCCAAAGGGGGAACCGGCCGAACGATCGCCGTCCTCGGCTCGGGCCTGGCCAAGCCTTACCCCAGCGAACACACCAGCATCTTCAAAGAGATCATTGAAGACGATGGAACGCGCGGTGCCGTCATCAGCGAGTTCCCCATGGCCGCGGGCCCGCGCCCGGAAAACTTCCTCCGTCGCAATCGCATCGTCTCGGGCCTATGCGTCGGCACGCTCGTCATCGAAGCAAGCAAACGCAGCGGCGCGCTCTCCACCGCCAGGCGATGCGTCGATGAGCAAGACCGCATCCTCATGGCCCTGCCCGGCCGAGTCGATGCGCCGCAGTCCGAGGGCTGTCACCAGATCATCCGCGAGCAGTGGGGCGGCCTCGTCACCGGGGTCAGCGACATCCTCGATGCCCTCGGCGAAGCGGGCTCGATGCTCGAAGCCACGGCAGAACAAACCGACCAACCCGCCATCACCACGCCAACGGGTAATAGCAAATCCATCGTCGATATCCTCGACACGCCACGCTCCCTCGACGAGATCGTGAACTGGACGGGGTTGCCCGTTGCCCAAGTTCAGACGGAATTGACCATGCTCGAAATCCGCGGAGCGGTTGCAAGGCAGGCCGGCCTATTCATCAAACGACGCGGTTGATTTTTCACCGCAGAGATCGCAGAGGACCGCAGAGTCAAGGCGATTCAGTAACCGCAGATGAACGCGGATAAACGCTGATTCCAAGGCAACACGAATTGATCTGCGTTAATCCGCGTTCATCTGCGGTTCCAAAATGTCTTATGGTTTTTCTTTGCGGCCCTTTGCGCCCTTTGTGGTAAACCAAAATCACCACTACCCCAAAGTGCAAAGATTGCCTATCGCCCATCCGCGGCTTATCTTCTTCACTCGCTAAACCAGCACGAGGCAAACGATGGGCTACCGCAAACAACTGATCATCCTCCACACCGTCCTCGCCGCGTTCTTCCTGCCCATGGGCATCATGTATGCGATCACCGGCGGGCTCTACGGCCTAGGCCTCAAGGGCGGCTACGACACCGTCGAAACCGAACTTAAACTCGAAGCCCCACTCGACGGCGAACTCTCCACCCTCGTTAAGC
>JBGCDC010000399.1:0-9896 GCA_045105055.1 Phycisphaeraceae bacterium
GTTCGCATTCTGGTTCCAGGCGGGCGACACCAGCAGTCACCAGGCGCTGCTCTCCAAAGATTCGTCGGGATACGACACCGGCGGACACGTCCACATTTACCTCAACGGCAGCACGCTGACGGTTCGCTTGCAGGACACCTCCACGACCCACACACTCACGTCATCGACATCGGTGTCGTCGGGGCAGTGGTATCACGCGGCGCTGGTATTCGGCGACACGGGGATGTTGCTCTACCTCAATGGCGTGGAGGTCGATACCGACGCTTATAGCGGCGGGCTCGGCACCACTTCAGGCGGAGCAGGCAACTATGAGCCGATGTCGTTTGGCTACGGCACGTGGGGTAGCGGCAACTTGGTCAAGACCCCGCAGAGCTACGCCTACCACGGCTTGTTAGACGACATCCGCATCTACGATGTTGGGCTCACCGACGAGCAGGTCCTGCAACTTTACGACGAGGACGCCGATGTCAGCATTACGCCTCAATTACTTGCGCTCTACGAGTTTGAGCAAGTTGAAGTGGCTCCAACGCTAGCGGGGCGATGGCGGCTTGACGAGGCCGGTGCCGGTGCGGCGGGTGTGATGCAAGCGCTGGACAACCTTGACCTCCGCAGCGGGGCAGTCATCGATGGTTATGATTCTCAAGACGGTGTTTACGGCGGTACGAATCAGCACCTCGACACGCTCTTTATCACAAACACCACGTCTTCAAGCGATGTCGATGTTAATAACGCAACGATCTATGGCAGCGTTCGCGTCGGCGCGGGCGGCAACCCATCTAGTGTGATTAATCCTACCAACGGCGGCACGATCACCGGTACGCAGTTGGCTCAAACGACTAACGCCTCGCTGCCGACCTACGACGAACCCACCGGCTTTCCCACAAGCCTCGGTAATCAGAACCTAAACTCCGGCGGCACGGTGACATGGTCTACGGACATGCACTACGGCGATCTAACGCTAAGCAGCGGTACGCAGGTCAATGTCACCGGTAACATCGAGGTCAAGGTCGACGGCGACTTTACGCTGAACAATGGCGATATTGTCTTGGCACCCGGCGCATCGCTTCGCCTATGGATCGGCCAGCGTGTTGACATCAACAACGGTTCGACGATCAACAACGACACGAGCAGGCCCGCAGATCTTGAGCTCTTGCAATACGGCGACAGTATCAATTACGATCTTGATCTCAACGATGGGATCCTCGTAGGTTCGATCCACTCGGCTGACGATATTCGTATTTACAACGGCTCGGCGATCTATGGCAGCGTTGTTGCTGAGGACGATATCACGATCTACGACGGCAGCATTCATATCTGCCGATCGACTGCGCCGCCCGCGCCGCTTGCCGCATTCACTCCAACGATTGCCCGTGATGACTCGCCTTTGGCCAATGATGGTGCGGTTGTTAATGGTGCGGTTGGTGGGCTCAGCGGCCAACTTGGTACCGCCTTCGAGTTTGATGGCACTAACGACTACATCGCGATTTCGCACGATGACAAGTATCTCATGCAGGCGGGTACGTTCTCGGTATGGTTTAAGGCGGATAATACTTCTGGTCGACAGGGCTTGTTCTCCAAAGATTCGACTAATTACGACACAGGTGGACACTTCTCTGTCTTTCTCGATGGGCGACGCGTTGAAGTACGCATGCAGAGCACGACACAGAGCTACTATGTCTACTCCCCGTCTAATAGCATCACGGCAGGTAACTGGTACCACATCATGTTCGCGTGGGGAGAGGAAGGCATGGTGCTTTATCTAGACGGTGTCGAAGTCGATACCGATTCGTACACGGGTGGCCTAGGTACAACTTCCGGCGGAATCGGCAACTACGAGCCTATCGTTCTTGGTGGAAATGCGTGGCAGAGCGATGACCTCCTCGCCACGCCAGTCAAAGATCATTTTGATGGGCTTATGGATGATCTACGCATCTATAACGAACGGCTCAGCGAGTCACAGGCCATCGAAATCTATAACGGCGACGACGAGCCAAGCCCGTTTTTATCTAAAGCCATCATTGAAGATACGTCTGGCTTTGGCGAGCCGTTGACCCTTGCGGTCAATGATGTGGACGACGTTGCATGGGCAGGCGGAGCAATCACGTTTACCGGCGGTACGCATGCGACCTCGCTTGTGCCTGCGTCGAAGCTACATGATGCGATCGAAGCGAATGGTGCTTTTGCGATGGAGGTGATCCTCACCCCTGCGTCACCGGGGACGACGGCAAGTCCTTCGCGAATCATCAGCTACGCCGACGGCGCGAGCAGCCATAACTTCATGCTTGGCCAAGACAGCAGCCAATACGAAGCCCGTGTGCGTGAAAGCGCAACAGGCACCAATGGGACGCTATCTCCCGAATTCATCGCGGGAAGCAGTATGAGTGGCTCGGCCGACCGACACGTTGTTCTTAGCTACCAAGAGGGCGAAGTCAGCGTCTTTATCGATGGTGTGCTCGACCAATCCGCAACCGCGGGCGGCATCCTCAACAACTGGGACCCCGACCACTTCCTCGTCTTCGGCGGGGCATTCGGTGGTGGAAGTCACTGGCAAGGCACTTTAAAACGCGTCGCTATTTATGATCGCGCTTTCAACAGTAATCAAGCCAGTAACGTTTTTAACGGTAACGATCCCGGCTCAGGTACAGATACAACTGGCGCGGGTAAGATCGAATGGGACGAGTTGGACTAAGCGTGAACCGGCACGGCTCCTCACGTTTTGCAGATTATTTACCCTGATTCCAAACGATCTGCGTGCCATCTTTTCCTGCGACGACGATGTCGTTGTCGCCGTCGCCGTCAAGGTCGGCCGTACGGATTTGTAGGCCAATGCCTGCAGTACCTTCCGCGATCAGGTGTCGTTGGAAGGTTTCAAACTTTTCGTCCCATGTGTAGTACACGAGGATCGGCGGATCGTTTGCGCCAGGGTCTCGGCCGTTGTGTCCGAAGACGCGCTTGCCGGTGATGAGTTCGTCTTTGCCATCGCCGTCAAGGTCGGCCATGTGGATGGCGTGGGCCTGCGAGAACGAATCGTCGAGCTTGATTTCTTTGAACCCGAGTTTGCCGTCACCGGCAAGACCTGGCTGAGCGATCCAGACAAAGACGCCGAAGTTGTGCGGGTTGCCGAAGACGATGTCGTTCTTGCCGTCGCCGTTGACATCGCGGACGAGCATCGGGCAGGAGAACTGGCGATCCCAATCGGCGTGGTACTCCCATGGCCCGGCGTACGGGTCGCCTTCGGGGCGTTCGTACCAGCCGGTGCCGACGAGGATGTCTTCGCGTCCGTCGTTGTTGATGTCGCCAAAGCCGATGCCGTGGCCGTTCTTTGGGCCGACTTGGTGGCCTTTGAAATCGCCTTTTTTATCGCGGTACCAGATCATCAGCGGCGCGTTCTTGTTCCACTGGTTGGCGAGCCATTCGGGTTTGCCGTCTTCGTTTAGATCGACGTCCATGAGCACGCCTATCTCGTTGGTCGTCTGGTTGGTTTCGACGAGCAGGTTTTGCTTCCAGAGGTGGCCCTTGTTGAGCTTGTCCTTGCCTGGGTTTTTGTACCAGTGCACGGGCTTGAGCCAGAAGCTGCCCGCGATGACGTCGGTGAGGCCGTCGCCATCGACGTCGTAGGCGTACTCGCCGTTGGAGTGGACGTAGCCGCCTCTGTCTTCGATAAGTCGCAGCGGGCGCGGGACCCAAGCTCCGTCTTTGCCGGGGTTGCGGTACCAGTTGCGACCGGCCGAGATATCGAGCTTGCCGTCGTTGTCGTAGTCCGCAACGGCACAACCCTCGTTCGCATCGATCGCGAGGAGTTGGACCTCAAACTTAACAGGGTGCTCCGCTTGAACGGAGGTGCAAGCGAAGAGAAAGAGCGGCAGGGCGAGGAGTGTTTTCATAATTATCCGGATCTGATCAATATGTTTTAGATAGCCCCCACCGCGAGGTGGGGGCTATTGGTGAAGTTTAATTAATTTGGCTTACGCGAAGATATCCATCGCGGCCTTGCCCTTGCCGTCTTTGGTGACGAAGAACGGCCGACGCTCGATCTCAAACTGCGTCTTCGGGCTGATACCCATCGCAGTGAACATCGTCGCGTGCAGGTCTTCGACGGACAGGGGGTTTTCGATGGCGATGTTGGGTCGTTCGACCGCTGTCTTGCCGTAGATGTGGCCCTTCTTCGTGCCGCCGCCGAACATCACGACGCTGGTCCCGCCGGTGAAGTGTCGGTGTAGGCCGTAGTGCTTCATCTCTTTAAGGACGTCGGTCTTCGCGCGGGACTGGTCCTTGGCGTTTGAGCCCGGCACGCCCTCGATCATCATGTCACGGCTGAACTCGCTGGCGACGACGACGAGCGTTCGGTCGAGCATGCCGCGCTCTTCAAGGTCTTTCACAAGCGTCGCGATGGGCCGATCGATTTCTTGCTTGAGTTTCTTAGCAGTCGTGTGTCCGTTCTCGTGCGTGTCCCAGTGGACAAACGGCACGTATTCGGTGGTCACTTCGACATAGCGAGAGCCCGCTTCGACGAGGCGACGCGCGAGCAAGCAGCCTCGGCCGAATCGCCCGGTGTTGTACTTGTCGTAGTTCTCTTTCGGTTCGAGCGAGATGTCGAAGGCTTTACGCTTCTCCGAGCCGAGTAGGCGGTGTGCGTTGTCGACGGCTTGTCGCATCGAGTCTTCGTGGTACTCGTCGATGTATTTATCGCCGCTGGACTCGACTAGTTTTTTATATTGCTCGTAGCGCTGCTCGAAGCGCTTGGCGTCCATGCCCTTGGGGGTGGCGACGGCTCGGCCAGCCTCTTCTGGGTAGGGGATGTTGAATGGGCCGTAGGCACTGCCGAGGAAGCCTGCGGTGGTGAAGGCCTTGAGTTCTTCTTTTTCGCCGACGCCTTCGAGGCGTTGCCCGATATTGACGAACGCGGGCATGACTGGGTCTTGCGGGCCTAGCAGCCGTGCCATCCACGCGCCGATGTGCGGCGCAGCCACCGTCAAGGGCGGGACGTAGCCGGTGTGCCAGTGGTACTGGTGACGCGAGTGCAGGATGTGGCCGAGGTCGGGTTGGATCGCCGAACGGATCAGCGTCGCGCGGTCCATAACTTGTGCGACTTCTTCAAGGCCTTGGCTGATCTTGATGTTATCGACGTTCGTGTCGATCGCGGGAAAGGTCGAGATGATTTTTTCAACGGGCAGACCCTTTTCAAAGGGCTTGTACGTCTTTGGATCAAATGTCTCCGGCGCGGCCATGCCACCGGCCATCCAGAGGACGATGATCGCATCAGCGCGTGCTGCAACCTTCTCGATGCCTTCGCCACGGTCGGCGGAAACAAATTGCGGGACACCAGTCATCACTGCGGCAGCGGAGGATGCGCTAAGCGCCTGGAGGAAGCGGCGGCGAGTGACGCCGGGTTTTGTTTCGTCGTACCAGTTATTCATGGTTCGATTCCTAAGTGTTTATCTTTTAAATCGTCAGGGGGACAAGCATCCCTGCCTATCAGTTCGGTATTGGCCGAATAGCGAATCGGATCAGGCTTACGTCCTGTCCCCGCCAGTATCTCTGCCTTGAGGGATCATCGAACGTGCTGGAATTCAGGCAACATAAACACGGACCAGAGCATATCTTCCAGGCCTTGTTGAATGATAGGATCGCCAAGCATGTCGAGGCAGATCTTGCGTTCTATCGGGTTTGGATTACGGGACAGTGCACGTTGATACACCAGAGTCACCATCTGATCAGGTGTCTTGTTTTTATGTTCGTTAAGTAGTTTTGTCGCGCCTTTTTGGATCAGCGTATTGAGTGCTTCGCCGTTGGCGAGGTCGAGGGCTTGCAGGGTGGTGAGCTCTTGCGGTCGGCTGGTGACCACTTGCTCGCGGTTTGGTCGGCCTAGTGCTCGCTGCAAAAAATCACTGGGCAACATCGAGGCGCGCGTGGCAAAGACGTCGGTGCTTGTTCCCGTTTGTTCTTCAAGTGCTTTGGCGGCGAACTTGTTCGCGACACCTGCGGTCTGCGTCTGCGTGACTTGGCGGATCGCGTCGATGAGCTGCTCGGCGGTCATTCGCTTAACCAGCGGCCCCGCGTAGATATATGCGTCTGTCTCCGGCTCTTCCTTGAGTGTCAAGGATTGGGCACGGTAAGCATGCGACGTCGCGATCGATCGGAGGACCGACTTGAGGTCGTACTTGTTATCGCTCATCGAGATCGCGAGCTGATCGAGGAGGTCCTCGTTCCAAGGTTTGGTCTGCATCGAGTCCACGGGGTGAACGATGCCTCGGCCCATCATCCGGTGCCACAGGCGATTGGAAATGGTGCGCGTCAGCCGTCCGTTGCCCTCATGGGTCATGAGGTTTCCGAGTTGCTTGAGGCGTTCGTTGCGTGGGGCTTTACCGTCGATCTCACCGAGTTCGGGGAAGAGCCAGCCGGGCTTGGCCATCTCGCCGGTGGGCTTGTCGCAACGGTTGATTTCTAAGGGTTTCTGCGCGTAGACCGCGGCGAGGCTGTACGACTCTTCAAGCGACCATTTATCCAGGAAGCTATCGTGGCAGGAGGCGCACTTGATGTTGATGCCGAGGAAGACTTGGCCGACGTTTTGCGCGAACTGGATCTCGGTGGTTTGGCTGGAGTTGACGTCGCCGCGCCACTTGATGCCTTTGATGAAGCCTTCGGAGTCGGGCGTGGGTGCGAGCAGCTCGCGGGTGAATTGGTCGTAAGGTTTGTTTTCTAGAAGCGACTTGTACAGCCAATTGGAGATCGGCCGACGCCCGCCGGTGATGTAGCCCGTGCCGGTGTAGTCGTTGCGGAGCAGGTCGTTAAAGAACGTGAGCCAGTGCTGTGCGTATTCGCGATCGTTGTCGAGCAGCTTATCGACTAGCGCAACGTGCTTGTTCGGATCGCTATCGTCCGCGAAGCGTTTCACATCAGCGGGGTCGGGCAATAGGCCGATGAGGTCCATCGACGCGCGTCGATAAAACGCGGCGTCACTTAGCACGGGCTGCTTCTTGAGGCCCTGTTTAATCATGTACGCATCGATGATGCGGTCGACCGGGTTCTCTCGGCCTGGCAATGCGTCGGGCAGCTCGGGACGACGCGGTTCGAGAGGCGGCTCGTACGTACTCTTGGCGAAGGTGAAGCCTTCGTCCCACTTCATGCCCTGGTCGATCCACTTGGTCAGCGTCGTGATCTCAGCCTCGGTGGGGCGGAGCTTGCCCTTAGGCGGCATCGCGAACTCGAGGTCCTCTTCCTTCATGAGAAGGATGACTTCTGAGCCCTTGCCGTCCCCGGGCTTGGCCGCTTTTTTATCGAGCCAGAGCGCGAGCGTGTTCATCGAGAACCCACCCTTGGCTTGATCGCTGCCGTGGCACTCGTAGCAGTGCTTGATGAGGATTGGCGCGACCTCGGTGTGGAAGTCAACGTCCTTAGCTTGTGCAGTCGTCGCAAACAGCGTGAGTGCGAGGCCGACATACAAATACTTTTTCATAGTGATCAAATAGTAGTGGTTAAGTGCCAACGGTATAGGAATCTTATCCTTAAATAGGTGACGGGTATTAGCGATCAAAATTTACATTGAGTTGGCAATTGGATCCCGGCGAGTGGGTCACTCGTACATAAATGTGGCGGTCATTGTCGCATCTGTATCACTGACGAGTCGGACCCAATGCGAGTTTACGCCGGGCCAGAACTTGAACTCGCGTGTCTCGTCGGGCGAGGTGATCATGCTGCCGAGGGTGTGCCAGGTGCCGGTGCCGCTGGGGTCGAACTGGATGAACACCTCGGCAGGCTTGTCAGTGACGATTTGTAAACGCTTTTTGTCGTACCCGTACATGAGGTATGGGTCGGAGGGTTCGTCGGCTTTGACCTGTGTTTCAAACCAAGGCCCGCCTGTGCCGACGGGTTTGCCCAGTTGCCAAAGCTCATCAACGACGCCCGCCCAGACCGCGGCCTTGCCGTCAGCGCTCTTGATGATGCGTGGGTTATCGCTTGCTGGATCAACGCCGGTCAGTAGGAGCAGGCCGCGCCAACTACAAAAGTCATGGATACGAAACGGGTGCGACGCGATGGGGCGGACATGTGCGAAGCCGCCCGCGTTGCGAGCGGGGAGTTCGTAGAACGTCCCGCCGATGTTGACCATGTCGCGTTCGGTGGCGACTTCGCGGACCCGCCGAGCGTGGCCGAGCTTGCTTGTTGATGCGATGTCTTTACTGGCTTGTGGTGCGATGGGCAGGCGGTAGCGCTTGCCATCTTCGATGACGAGGATGGAGTTGCCATCGCGTTTGAGCGGGATCGATTGTGGGTCGGGTGCCGCGGCCCGCTTGGTAGCGCCCGATCGCTTCTGATCGTTACTGGGGACGAGTTCGAGCTTTTCGTTGAGTGTGTAGAACGGTTGTGCTTCGTCTTGGCCGTTGATTGTGATCAAACCCAAGGGCACATCGTCACCCGCAAGTGATCGCATGAGTCCGCCGAGTTGGTTGTTGCTTTCGCTTGTCGCGAGGCCAGCAAAAATCTCGGCGGGTTTACTGTTGCGTATGTCTTGATTCGCGTAGCTGAACCACGCAGTGACAGACTTGGCGTTTCGCTTGGGCGTGATCCGGATCCATTCGCCAACATGCTCATTTGTGAAGATAAAAGGCAGGTAACCGTTTGCGGGGACGGTGACCTGATCGATGAGGGTGGACTCGGCTCGCTTACCATCAAACGACTCGATGATGAATGTGATTGGTTCATCCGTTTGATGCGACAGATGCAGCATACGGTGGTCGTAGCCTGCGAAGAGGTATAGGTCGCTAGGCTGCTGTGAGCCGACATCTTCGTTGAGCCACACGCCGCCGCTACCCAATACCGGGCCGAGGTTGCTGAGTTGTTCTGGCTTGACGAACCAGAGGTTTGAGTTGGATTTTTGCGGCGCGGCGTGTTCGGCTTTGGTGGGGCGCTTGTTGAGGAACTCACTCTTGGCCGAGTCGTCGCAGCCGAGCACGACGTAGTCGCCCCAGCGAGCGAAGTCGCCGATGACTTTGAGGTAGTTGCTGCGTGGTGCGATGCCTACCGAGTTGTCGCGGGAGAAGGTTTTGGGGAAGTGCCAGAACGTGCCGTGCATGGTGGCGAGGAGGTCGTCGCTGGTGCCGATCTCGCGGATGCGTGGCCATTCGGTGTTCCAGCCGTGGGCGCCGTCGTATGAGAAGCTGGCTTTCGGTAAGCGGTAGGTGTGCCATTGGCCGTCATCGAGGAGCGCGAGAATGAGCGAGCGGTGATCCCAGCCCATAGACCAGATGGGGTCGTCGGGGTTTTCGTTGCCGTAGATCCCGCCGGGGCCGGTGACCTCGGTGAACTGCTCGCGGATGAGTAATTCCCAGTCTTTGTTTGGTCCGCCCCATTCGGCCAGTGCGCCCGAGGGGGTGCGTGGGTCGCGTTTAGCCTCGGGACTGTACTCGCCGTTGTTGGCGTAGATGAGTTTGCCTTGGCTGGTGTAGGCGCCCTTGCCGTGGTAGCCGGGCAGCTTGCTGGTGATCGCGCCGGGGAAGGTTTTGACGTTGCGGTTGACATCGTTGATCCAGCACTTGAAGTCGAGCGTATGAACATCGACTTCGTATAGGCCCTCTTCCATCGTGGTGATGTAGAGCTTGTTCGCGGGGGCGGTGAGGTGGCGCGCGGTGGCGGTGTGTCGACCGGGCATGTCCTTGTAGGGGATTACGCGTACGTTGCGCTTGTCATCAATAAAGTAAGGTCCGATGTTGAGCTGGTTCGACTCGCGGTGGATCATGCGGTTGGCGGGTGTCCCGCCGACTGACTCGGGCCTAATGATCTGCTTGAGTGTCGGCGTGATCTCGTAGAGCTTGGCGCTCGATCCCAACGGCTTATGCGGCGCGTATGTGATCACCCACAGCCGACCCGCCCAAGGCACGACCGCGCCGGTGCCGCACTCG
>JBGCDC010000400.1:0-4006 GCA_045105055.1 Phycisphaeraceae bacterium
AGCACCACACGCGAACCGCGGTGCGCCTCGTCATCATCCCTCAGCCCCGACCACTTGCTCGCGGCCCGCGACTGAAATTGCTGAGCATCGAGGAGCGACACCTCGCCCTTGCTCGTGATCATGCAGGTCCCGCCAGGCTTCGCATGCCCCGCCAGCATGGCGAACGCAAGTACACGGCTGTGATCAAAAAAGCCCGCGTGATAAGGCTCGCCCGGAGAAATGATGTCGAAGTCCCACAAGCCCAACGAATCAAGCCCGTGGGTGTGGTACCACACGATCGGCGCTTGCTCATCGTCAGCAAAGTTGCCGTCTTCAGAAACCATATGCGTGGTGTAGAGTGAGCCGATGTCGAGGTCCGCCGAATGCGATAGCTCGTCACGCATCTCGGACCGCGACCAAAACCGCTCGGCCAAGTGATCCAAACAAACCACGCCCTCGCGCCCCATGACCGCACCCATCACACGCAGCAGCATCTTGCGATCGCGCAGAATATTCTTCTTCTGCCCCTTCATCTTGACGCTGACCATTGAGCCGCAGGCCGCCGCATCTTCCTTCTCACGCGGGCTAAGCCAAGGGTCCAGCTCGATCAAAATCGGCGGTGGCATCATCGGATCTTTCATGCTGATCAGTGATGCCTCACCAAGCTTTGGATGCTTGATGCGAAGCAGCCAGCCGCCATCATCCACCGACTTTGTCTCAACGATCTCAAAGCCTTTGTCACGAAGCGAATCAAACTCCTGAACCTGTGGCTGGATCGTTCCCCGAAAAAACACACTGCCCATCATCTCAATGCTTTTGCTCAAAAACGGAATCATGATGTATCCCCGATCTTAGAAGTGAATAGAGTCCCTTTAACTCTTTTTCTTTTTCTGTTGTTGCTTTTGCTGCTTCTGGTTTTTCTGATTTTGCTGTTTCTTGTTTTGTGGCTGGTTCTGCTTCGCCCAAGAATCTTTCAACGTTACCGTGCGGTTGAAGATCAGCTTGTTCGCAGATTTGTCGCTATCGCGATCGAGCGTGAAGTAGCCGACGCGTTCAAACTGCAACGCCTGACCAACTTCCGCCTCCGCCAGCGCCGGCTCAGCCATTGCTGTCGTCGTCACCAACGAGTTGGGGTTAAGGTTCTCTCGCCAGTCGCGGTCGTCTTTCTTGCCCTCGTTCGGGTCGTCTGTCATGAACAGGCGATCGTATAGACGCACCTCAATCGGAAGCGCATGCACCGCGCTGACCCAGTGGATCGTTCCCTTGACCTTGCGGACGTTGCCCTCTTCATCGGGGGGCGGGTTCTCACCGCCGCGCGTCTGCGGGTCGTAGGTGCAATGCAGCTCGACGATCTCACCCGCATCATCTTTGATCACTTCTTCGCACTTAATCCAGTAGCCGTAGCGAAGCCGAACCTCGCCGCCAAGTTTCAGCCGAAAGAACTTCCGGGGGGCATCTTCCATGAAGTCCTCGCGCTGGATGTAGAGCTCTTTACTGAAAGGGACCTCGCGTGTGCCGTCCGCTTCGTTCTCCGGGTTGTTCGTCGCGGTCATCTGCTCGACTTGGCCGTCGGGATAGTTGGTGATGACGACTTTGATCGGGTCGATCACGACCGCCCGTCTCTGCGAGACCTTATTGAGGTCTTCGCGTACGGAGTTCTCGAACAGCGCGATCTCGATGGTCTTATGCCGACGCGACATGCCGACCGTGTTGACGAAGTTGCGTAGCGATGCAGGCGTAACACCTCGTCGACGTAGCGCCGCAAGCGTGGGCATCCGCGGATCGTCCCAGCCCGCGACCTTTTCCTCTTCAACGAGCGCGAGCAGGTTGCGCTTGCTCATCATCGTGCCGGACAAATTAAAGCGACCGAACTCGATCTGCCTCGGATGATGCGTTCGGCCTTGCGGGGCCCCACCAAGCTCATCGATCTTCTGCACAAACCACTCATACAACGGCCGATGCGCCTCGAACTCCAATGAACACAGCGAATGCGTCACGCCCTCGATCCAGTCCGACTCGCCGTGCGCGAAGTCGTACATCGGGTAGATGCACCAGTCGCTGCCGGTGCGCGGGTGCTCGGCATGCAGGATCCGATACATCACCGGATCGCGCAGCAGCATATTCGGGTTTGCCATGTCGATCTTCGCACGCAGCACGCGCGAGCCATCGGGGAACTCGCCCGCCTTCATCTTCGCAAACAACTCCAGCGATTCCTCTGCAGGCCGATCACGATAAGGCGACGCACTCCCCGCGGATGTCACCGTCCCACGCGTCGCACGCATCTCTTCCTGCGTCTGGTCATCCACATACGCCAAGCCATTCTGAATCAGCAGCCTTGCCCAGTCGTAGAGCTGATCAAAGTAATCGCTCGCGTGATACTCGTCTTCCCCCCAGTCAAAGCCCAGCCAGTGGATATCCTGCTTGATCGCATCGATGTACCGCTGCTCTTCTTTGACCGGATTGGTATCGTCAAAGCGCAGGTGACAGCGCCCGCCGAAGTCTCGCGCAATGCCGAAGTTCAGGCAGATCGTCGTCGCGTGGCCAATATGCAGATAGCCGTTCGGCTCAGGCGGGAAGCGCGTAACCGGCGCCTCGTGCTTACCCGTGCGCTGATCCTCCGCGACGATTTTTCGCAGGAAGTTTTCCTCGGCCGACTCGTTCGTTTGGGTTTGATCACTCATGAACCGGCATTCTACTGATTAATGCACGCGCGGCCGCTGTGCTGATATAGTCCCGCCTCGCATGAACCCCCAAACCCTCCACGGAGCCGATCGATGAACACCCCTGATATCTCCCTCGAACAAGCCCAAGCCGCCGTCGCCGCCGCCATCACAAAGGCCGGCGAGATCGACACCAAAATGGACATCGCCGTCGTCGATGCCGGCGCGAACCTCAAAGCCTTCGCCCGTATGGACGGTGCCTGGCTCGGCTCGATCGACATCGCGATCAAAAAAGCAAAGACATCCCGCTTCTTCGATTTCCCCACCGGTACCATCGGCGAACTCTCACAGCCCGGCGGCCCGCTCTTCAACATCGAAGTATCCAATGGCGGACTCATCACCTTCCCAGGCGGCCTGCCCATCAAAGACGCTGACGGCAACGTCATCGGCGCCATCGGCGTCTCAGGATCATCCGTCGAAAACGACCACGCCGTCGCCGAAGCTGGCGTCGCAGCAGTCTAATCAACCACGCATCGCAAAACACTTGAGCCCTCAATAGCCCCCACCGCAAGATGGGGGTTTATTTTTAGGCCATTTTGAAACCGGAACTAGCTACAATCCCACGCTTATGTCATCCGACCCCACTACCAATCGCCCTGTCGTCACCCGCTTCGCACCCAGCCCCACCGGTGCCCTGCACATCGGCGGCGCACGCACCGCCCTCTTCGCCTGGGCCTACGCCCGTGGACACGACGGCAAGTTCATCCTCCGGATCGAAGACACCGACAAAAAACGCTCCAGCCCCGAGTCCACCCGCGGCATCATCCGCGACATGAAATGGCTCGGCCTAACCTGGGATGAAGGCCCATCGCCCGACGAAGCCGCCGACCCCTACACCACGCAACTCGGCGACAACGGCCCGTACTTCCAAAGCCAACGAGCCGAGCAAGGCCTGTACGACCACTACATCCAACTGCTCCTCGACGCGGGCGAAGCCTACGAAGAAGACGGCGCCGTCCGCCTGAAGATGGGCAGCCACCGCGGCGATATCGCTTTTGACGACGCCGTCTATGGCCACATTGAAGTCAAGGCCGACGACCTCGAAGACTTCGTCATCCGCAAAGGCGAGGACGGCGGCAAGCTCCCCACGTTCCACTTCGCCGTGGTCTGCGACGACGCACTCATGGGCGTGACCCACGTCATCCGTGGCCAAGAGCATCTATCGAACACCACCAAGCATGCAGCGATCTACGACGCGCTGGCGCAGCTGACCAACGACGCCGTGACTTGGCAACGTCCCACCTGGGTCCACACCCCAAGCATCATGAACCCCGGCGGGTCGAAGATGAGCAAGCGGGATAAGGCGA
>JBGCDC010000401.1:0-1682 GCA_045105055.1 Phycisphaeraceae bacterium
TTTACTTCTTGTACGACTCGCTGCCCAAGGACGAGGTGAGCGATGCGTTAATCAATGACATCTCCCAAGCGGTCGAGGCAAACGAAGGGGTCACGTTTGATGAGGTGTCGCTGGATATCACTGGCGAGCAACCGGTCTACACGGTCACGCTGTTGTCGACGCATCAGGCATACGCGTTTGACCTGTCTGATGAGCTAGACACGCTGATCGAATCCGCCACCGGCGAGGTGTGTCGCGTCCGTGTGATCACGCATCGACTAAACGTGTCCGATTGATGGCTTTGATCACGCCGCCTCGCTAAGCGAGCCGTTGAAGTATGTGTCGATGAGCTCGACCAATTCGCGGAGCATGGGCTTATTCATCTGCTTAAGCGCACCGACCTGCTGGCCCTTATGCAGCGTGTCGGGCGTAATCAGCGAAGAAAACAAGATGACCGCGATGTGACTCAGGGCCGCGTCTTCTTTGATGCTGCGCGTCAACGCGAACCCATCCATCTGCGGCATCTCGATATCCGAGATGAGTAGTTCGGGCAGCGGCTCGCCGTTCGCCTTGCATTGATTTAACGCTTCCCACGCCAACCCGCCGTTGCGGAAGAGCTTGGCTTGGGTGTAGCCGCTGTTGTGAAGCAGCTCGATCATGAGCTTTCCGATGAACAAAGAGTCCTCCGCAAGGAAGACGCGCTTCGATGCCCGGTCCACGCCGAGCGCGTTATCAACTTTCTTGATATGAAGCTGATCGTTCATCGCGATGTGATCGACGATGGACTCGAAGTCGAGCATGAGAATTAGTTTGCCATTGATCTCGGTGACGCCGGTGACCGCCCTATGGCTCGCACCCTCGTGGATGGTCGGCACCTCACGCATGTTCTGCCAGGACATGCGGTGGATCTGTTCGACCGCATCGACAAGGAACGCGCCCATCTGCCCGTTGAACTGCGTCACGATAATACGACGGTTGTCCGGGCCGGTTTGCTCGTTGGGCCCAAGCTTAAAATAATCGTGTAGGTCCACCAACGGCAGAACCTTGCCGCGCAGGTTGAACATCCCCATGACGGTGTCGGGCTGATCCGGGCTGGCGGTCACTTTGACCGGCAGGATCACTTCACGGACCTTCGCGACGTTGACGCCGTAGGACTGGCCATCAAGATTAAAAACCAACACCTCCAACTCGTTGGTGCCAGATTCGAGCAGGATGTCGGACTGATTCTGATCGGTAGAGGAATTGCTTTGCATACCTCATCTATCGGCCGAATAAAGGCGCGGATAAGCTCGCAATCTTGATGTAACTGGTTGTGACTCGGAGGCCTTAGCCCATCACGTCGAGCACCATCGTGCCGACCGCGTCGGTCCCGTAACCACTGCGATCCAGGCGTTTGCCGGTGAACTTCGGCGTGACCGCCTGTACCGCGGCCGCCACCTCGTCGCCCGCCTTGATCAGCGCATCCTGGCCTTTCACGCGCCCGGTTTCGCGTAGCAGCATCGCCAGCGAATCGATCGCCGCGAGTGGGTTGGCCTTGTTCTGGCCCGCGATATCCGGCGAACTGCCATGCACCGGCTCGAACATGCTCACGCTGTTGGCCGTTGGGTCTGGGTTTAGGTTGCCCGATGCGGCGATGCCCATGCCGCCCGCGATCGCTGCGCCCAGGTCCGTGATGATGTCGCCGAACATGTTGGGCACGACGA
>JBGCDC010000402.1:0-3850 GCA_045105055.1 Phycisphaeraceae bacterium
TTTCCCTATCCCACTTCCGTGTGAGCCAACGTGTCTCCTGCCGAACCTACGACGCAAGACCAGCCCGACAACCCGGGCCCAGACGAGCCCGACTCTAGCGCATCCAATTCAGGGGGAAGCGCTGCGGAGATCCACGTCGAAGTGGTCGCGCACACCGATGTCGCTGGCGTACCGATCGATCGCTGGCTGGATCACCATGTTTGCCGCGCGATCGAACTCTGCGAAGTTAAACAGGCCCAGCTCAACCTCGTCATCGTCGCCGATGAAGAGATGGCCGAGCTCCACGAGCAGTACACCGGCGTTGCAGGTACCACCGACGTCCTCACCTTCGACCTGACCGAAAACACGGCGGCGGCCCCGGCGGAGGGCGGTTCACCGCCCGGGTCCAACGATCCGCGGCCCGGGTCAAACGACCCGCCGTCTAACCCCACCACCATCGAAGCCGACATCATCCTCTGCCTGGACGAAGCCAAACGCCAAGCCGCTGACCGCGGGCACGAGCCTCGCCAAGAGCTGCTCCTCTATGCCATCCATGGCCTGATGCACCTGCTTGGCGAAGACGACCACAACGATGACGACTACCAACGCATGCACGCTCGCGAAGACGCATTGCTGCAACAACTCGGCTTCGGCCCATTGTTCGACCCCGATCGATAAACAAACCCTAGACCCCACCCTCCCTAAACCCAGACCTTAAATGGACCCCGTCACTTGGATCATCCTCGCCGCCTGCCTGCTCGGCTGCTACTTCGCGGCCTGCCACACCGCACTCAAAACGTTTTCGCGTCGGCGGTTGACCGAACGGCTTGAGGCAGTCGATAAGGGGCAACTGGCCGAGCACTTCGTCGAGCGTGTCGACGCCATGACGTTGATGACCGGTGTCCTCCGTATCGCTTTCGCTACGGCCATCGCGCTAGGCACCCTCCGCGTGATTGAAAACGCCAGCACCTTCGATTTGCCATGGGCCGACTACGCCATCGCCTTCGTGATCACGGCACTCCTACTAAGCGTGTTCATCGTCGCGATCCCGACGAGTTGGGCACGCTACAGCCGAGAGACGTTGCTCTCGTTTTCTGCGCCGCTATTACTAATCTTGACGGTGGTGTTCGTGCCGATCGCAGTCGCGCTTCACCTGATTGACCCGATGGTCCGCCGCATCTCTGGCGTCGATCTGATCGGCGATAACGACAACGATCTTTCCGAAGAAGTCCTCTCCACCATCGAGCAGCACGACACCGACGAAGAGATCGACCAGACCCAGCGCGACATGCTCGAAAAGATTATTGAGCTCAGCGACCGCAGCGCTGGCGAGATTATGACGCCGCGCACCGATGTTGACGGGATGGAAGCGATCGACGGCCTGATGCAGGTCCGCGAATCCGTCCTTGAGATCGGCCACTCTCGAATCCCTGTCTACGAAGAATCCCTCGACAACATCGTCGGCGTCCTCTACGTCCGAGACCTCGTCCCCTTCGTCGGTTCTGAAGAAGACTTCAGCCTTAAAGCCCTTTTGCGCGAGCCTTTCCTCGTCCCCGAATCGAAACCAGTGATCGATCTGCTCACCGAGTTTAGGCTCAAAAAAGTCCACCTGGCCATCGTCCTCGACGAGTACGGCGGGACGGCAGGGCTTGTCACCATCGAAGACATCCTCGAAGAAATCGTCGGCGAAATACAAGACGAATACGAAGAAGACGAAGTCGAACCGGCCATCGAAGAGATCAAAGACGGCGTCTGCGAAGTCGATGCCCGCGTCGAGATACCCAACCTCGAAGACCACTTGGACATCGACCTGCCCGAGGACCGCGAGTACGACACCGTAGGTGGACTCGTCTTCGCCGAACTGGGCCGAATCCCTGAAGTCGGTGATGCCTTCGAGGTCCAAGAACACCGCGTCACCGTCACCGAGGCCGAGCGGACGAAGGTCCTCAAGGTCCGCGTCGAAAAGATTGTCGAACAGGACGAAGTGGCCGAATAAATTTGGATATCGTATTGAACCCTTCTGGCGATTGAGCGTCTACACCATCAGACTCATACCTCAAACGATAGAACTAGAACGGATCATTCGATGCGAATTAACACCACTTGTTCACTTATCTTGCTCGGTTTGTTGCTCACGGTCTGCGGCTGCTCAGACAGCAACAATGTCAGCAAGCCAGAGCCTATAGAACTTACCGAACGCGTCGCGATGTTGATGGGCGCCTGGCCGCACGCCAACGCGATTATCGAAACCGGTAAAGCCACGGCTGTTCGTATCGGGAAAGATGATCAATTCAAAGAGAATACACTTGGCGAACGAATAGACTTGACATCTGAACAACGACAAACACTCGTCGGCCTATTGGCGCGCGAAGACGCTTATTTATGGGATATTCAAAAAGACTGTCTCCCCACGCCAGGCGTATTGATTGAGTTTACAGATGGCGCTACCTATGCTCGTGTTCGCTTGTGCTTTAGCTGTCAGATGGTTGAGTACACTCCCGGCTCATCAGGAAATTTCGACCCTATCAATACTGAACTGGTCGACTGGGTCAAGGGCGTTTTTCCAGAAGATGAAGCGATCCAGAGCCTCGGCACCCCCGATGCGGCGTCGGGCCTGTGATCGGCTTGGTGCAATCCGGTATCCTGTCGCGTCCATGCCAGTTCCAGAGATCAAGTTTTATAACTCGCTGACCAAGTCGCTCGAATCATTCGAGCCGATCGATTCCTCTGCGGTGACGATGTACAACTGCGGGCCAACGGTCTATGACTACGCGCACATCGGCAACTTCAAGTCGTTTCTCTTCGCGGATGTGCTTCGGCGGTTTCTTGAGTTGGTTGGCTACGACGTCAAGCAAGTCATGAACCTTACCGACGTCGGGCACATGACCGATGATGCGGTTGCCGACGGTGGTGGGCAAGACAAGATGGCCGCAGCGGGCGAGCGATTGGCCGATGCAAAAAAGTCCGGCAAGCTGCCCGAGGGAACAGACCTCGACCCCAACGACCCCTACGCCATTGCAACGTTCTACGGCGACGCCTTCATCGAAGACGCAAAGCACCTCGGCATCAAAGTCGCCAGCGAACCCGAGCACTTGCCACGCGCGACCGATTACATCACTCACATGCAGGCGATCATCAAGACGCTGATCGAAAAGCAGCACGCTTACGTTGCAGAGGATGGCGCCGTCTACTTCGCGGTTGAAAGCTTCGAGGCCTACGGCAAACTCTCCGGCAACACGCTCGACGAGCTGCGCGGCGGGGCGGGCGGGCGAGTCAGCGCCACTAACCAATCCGCTAAGAGGCACCCGGCCGACTTCCTGCTCTGGAAGCCCGACGACAGCCATCTCATGAAGTGGGACAGCCCGTGGGGCACCGGTTACCCCGGCTGGCACATCGAGTGCTCAGCCATGGCTAAGGCCGTACTCAAACAAGACGTCATCGACATCCACACCGGCGGCGAAGACAACATCTTCCCCCACCACGAATGCGAAATCGCTCAGTCCTGCTGCGCGACCGGACAAGAAAGCTTCGCCCGCTTCTGGATGCACGGCCGACACCTCATGGTCGAAGGCCAGAAGATGTCCAAGAGTAAAGGTAATTTTTACACCGTCCGCCAAATCATCGATGGCGATTTAACCGGCCGATCCGTAGACCCGGCGGTGCTTCGTCTTGAGCTTATCAAGGCCCATTATCGCTCGAACATGAACTTCACCGCGAAGGGCATCGAAGACTCGGCCAGTGCCGTGAAGAAGCTGCGCAGCTTCGCGCAGTCCGTTGGCTACGACGCGATCAGTGCGTCTTGGCAAGGTATCGAGCATGAAGCGTTGACCGAGTTCATTAAGGCCTTAGCCGATGATTTGAACACCGCCAA
>JBGCDC010000403.1:0-2472 GCA_045105055.1 Phycisphaeraceae bacterium
GGTTGTTGTAGCTGATCTGTTCGATGGTTTGCATCGTGTGGCCGCGGAGCTTCATCTCTTGCTGGCACTTGGGCACCGCCAGCGGATCGGAGCAGCCCCAGTCGCCAGCCGAGTTGATCCAGAGTCGTTCGGTCCCGCTCATCTCGATCACATCGGCGGCCCGCTGCGGGGTCATTTTCGAGTCGGGGTACAGCGTCATGCCCGCCCAGTGGCCGCGGTCCAGGACGTGTTTGTAGGTGTGTTCTTCGACGTGGTCGATGAGTACTTTGCCCGGGTCGATGCTGCCGTGGTTGGAGATCGCGTCCATGATGAGCTTGGTGCCCTTGAGCTTGTCTTCGAGGTGCGGGGTGTGGACCAGGATGAGCTGGTCGTGCTTGGCCGCGAGGTCGATCTGTGTTTCGAGGATTTCGAGTTCGTTCTTCGAGTTTTTGTTTAGACCGATCTCTCCGATGCCAAGCACGTTGGGCTTATCGAGGAAGTTGGGGATCATCGCGATGACTTCACGGGCGAAGCCGGGGTCCTCGGCTTCTTTGGGGTTGATGCACAGCCAGCAGTGGTGGGCGATCCCGAACTGTGCCGCACGCTTTGGCTCGGTGTCGGTGAGCTGGACGTAGTAGTCATAAAAGCCCTGCGCAGAGTTGCGGTCAAAGCCCGCCCAAAACGCGGGCTCGGTGACAGCGACACAACCAGCCATCGCCATGCGCTGGTAGTCGTCGGTCGTCCGGCTGACCATGTGGATGTGCGGGTCGATGTATCGCATACGAATCAGGGAGTAGGGAATCGGGAGTGGGGAGTCGGTTTACTTCTCTGGCTTATATGCCCCGTCGGCACCCTTCATCGGGGCTTTATCGATAGGCGATTCGGTGGGATCGCTGAAGAGTTCGAGGACGCGCTTGGCACGCTCGCCTTTTTCATCGATGAGTAGGGCGAGGGCTCGCTGCATCGCCTCGACGCGGAAGTCTTCGTCGGTGTTCGCAGGTGCTTCAGAGCGATCGATACGATCGAGAAACGCGGCGACGTCGAGCAGCTTGGCGCGGTGTTCCATGAAATAGCGGTCGACGACTTTTTCGCGGGGCATCGGGCAGGTGGGGTGTGGGTTTGTATCAGTCATGACGGACTTAGAATTGTAACACGTGGGGCAGACATTCCTGTCTGCCGTTGGTCGAAGACCAAACGATTATGTTGTTTCCGGTTTCACCGGAAGGCAGACAGGAATGTCTGCCCCACTTCCGATCAGGCTACGGGTGCGGCTTGGGCGATTTCTTTGAGCTTGCCCAGTGCCGCGGCCATGGTGTTGCGGTCGATTTCGTGGACGTTGATGGGTTTGCCCGGGGCTTTGATGAGGGTGATGGTGAGCTGTCCGCCGAGGTGTTCGCGGAACTCATCGAGGCCGTTGAGCAGGGCGTCGGCGTCATCCATCGCGGGGTGGTAAAGGTCAAAGCCCAAGGTTTCTAGCGTGCGTCGAATATCTGCGGCCACTTCCGGGGCGAGGATACCCATGATCTCGCAGTAGGTGACGTCGAGGGCCAGGCCTAGCGCGACGCCTTCCCCGTGCTTGATCGCAAAGTTGGTGAGTTGTTCGAGCTTGTGGCCGGACCAGTGGCCGAAGTCCAGCGGACGCGCGGTGGTCATTTCGAAGGGATCCCCGCCGAAGGCGATGTGCTGCAGGTGCAGGTGCGCGGAGCGCTGGATCACATCGTCGGCAAGTGCGCGGTCGCGCTTGCCTAGGTGCTCGGCACGCTTGCTGATCAGGCGGTACAGCCCGGCGTCTTTGAGCAGGCCAACCTTAACCGCTTCGCTCAGGCCGCTGCGCCACTCGCGATCGTCGAGCGTATCGAGCAGGGTGAGGTCGTTGACCACGGCCCAAGGCACGGCGAAGGCGCCGATGAAATTCTTCTTCCCAAACATATTCACGCCGTTCTTCACGCCGACACCTGAGTCGGCCTGGGCGAGTGTCGTCGTGGGCATGCGAACGAGTCGGATCCCACGGTGCGCGACAGCAGCAGCGAAGCCAACCATATCGAGTACGGCACCGCCACCAATGACGAGGATGTACGAGTGGCGGTCGAGGTGATGCGCATCGATCTCGCCGAGGAAAGATTCTAGTTGCGACAGATCGTTCTTGGATTGTTCTCCGCCGACGACGGCGCGGAAGCCAACAAGCTTGGGGAGTTTGTCCGCGTTGTCGGCGAAGTACGTTTCGACCTGTTCTTGTAATTTAGGCATCGCTTCGACGATGCCTTGATCGACGGCGATAAGGACTTTTTGGGTTGATTGGCCATCGATGTCAAAAACATCTGCGAGGGTCGAGTTGCTGACATCAAATGCGCTGCGCGTGAAGCGGATGCGGTGGGGCAGTGATAGCTGGATGGTCGGGTCGTTGGGCAAAGCAGGCCTTTGGTTGAATCGCTTATTGTGCCGGGGCGGTCGCGGCGTCGTGTAGCTTTTGCAGGTCGGTCCAGTAGTTGGGGT
>JBGCDC010000404.1:0-5693 GCA_045105055.1 Phycisphaeraceae bacterium
CTCATAGAGAACCTTCAGCGCGAAGATCTGAATGCGATTGAAAAAGCCGAGGCGTTCCAGCATCTCGTCGATCAGTTCGGCATGACGCACACGAGAGTTGCAGAACGTGTTGGGCTTGAACGCTCTTCAGTATCTAACCTATTGCGATTACTTGACTTATCAGATTTTGCGCGTGATCTTGTACGTGAAAAGATGTTATCGATGGGCCAAGCTCGCGCGATTGCCGGGTTATCGGATGCGTCGCAGCAGCGGGCACTCGCTGAGCGTGCGGTGCGCGAGGGTTTGTCGGTTCGGCAAGTGGAGCAAGAGGCGAAACGGCTCCAGCAACCTATGGCCGCTCAGTCCGCAGCGCCAGCTTCGACCTCACCTATCCTGAGTGACTTAGAAAAGCAGATCGGCCAGCAGCTTGGCACGCGCGTCAAGATCAAGGCCGGCAAAAAGAAGGGTGCAGGCACCATCGCGATCGATTTCTACTCGCTTGATGAGTTCGACGCGCTGTTGGGGCGTATGGACGTAAAAGCAGATTGAGAGAACGCTGTTCAAATCTGTGCCGGGTTATTGGACTTTAGTTCGCGTCTTTTGAGCCAACGCAGTTGAATCAGCGTGTAAAACAAAGGCGGCAATGTCGTTAAGACAATCACAGCGAAGCCTTCGAGCGTAGGTGCATCGCGGGCGCTGTCGCCTAGGGCGTAGTGGTAGAGCTGAAAAAAACCAGCAAGGGTTAGACCCAACAAAAACATCCCAATGCATAGCGTGCCCCCGATCCAGCACAGCCTCCGATAAGATTCGATCAGCAGCAGAGGCAAAAATACAATTGCCTCGATCAACAAAACGAAAGCCGCAGCTATTGCGATGACGATTTGAATCTCATCCATTCAATTCCTATTCCGCCACATAATCCACCACGAACGGCTCTTCGAGCAGTGGCAACAACTTGTCCACGAAGGCTTTATGGGCGGGGTGGGGTAGATAAACGTCTAGGCCGGCTTTGTTTCTGAATGTTACAAGGAAGACGTGGGTGAAGCCTTGGTCCAGGCCTTCGGGGCTAACGTTTTTGCCGTGTTCGTAGGCGATGATTTCGGGGATGGCATCTTGCAACTTGCCGAAGTCATCGACGATCATTTTGATCTGTGCGTCGGTGGTGGTGTCTTTGAATTTAAAGACGACGACGTGGCGGTAGACGCCGAGCGTGTTGGTCATGGCGGGCGTGTCCTTGCAGTTGTTGCATTTCTGATGCGTGTGGCAACCGGTGAGTATCAGGCAGAGCAGCAGGGCGGTGGTGGTGATTAAGCGCATCGTGTTGAGTTCCGTTTTTACGAGTGAGCGAGCCGTCACATGATAAAGCCCGCGCCGAAAGAAGGTGAGCGGGGCCCGGCTTTTGTCGTTGTTTCGCAGGTCATCGGCTGCCGGTATACACAACCCTCGTGATGATTCCATCCTCGACGGTGATGTGGTGAATGGTGCCATCCTTGTCGATATAGCTCGTGATATACCTAGCCGTCTTACGCAGTGATTCGAAGTCGTTCACCCCGGGTGTTCCTAGTCTGAGAACGACATCATCGATCGTTTCGCCAACCTGCGGCGGATTGCTGGAGACGTTTATAGCCTGTGGATTGGCCTTGGAGCAACCCATCAAAGCCAGTGCAAGAAAAACCGCCACACCCATCGTTAGGGATCGCTTCATCTTTTAATTCCTCTGAACAATCGTTTAAATCCTGACCAAAACCGACACTGTTTGTAGAGGCCCGGTGTCGGCGTCAGCGTTCAAAAAATTTGAAAAATAAGCGAAACCGATCAGCCGCTATTTAATCAAACCACTCATCATCCGGATCGAAGCGCGGGATCGGCACATTCAGGATCGTCATGTTCCCGACGGCACGATGTCGACACCCGGGGCGGATCAAGATCGAACTGCCCGGCTTGACCGGCACACTTTCGCCGTCCAATTCCAACACGCCTTCGCCCTCGAGGATGTAATAGATCTCGGTCAGCTTCTTGTGATAGTGCGTCTTCGCTTCCTTGTCGATCACCACGCGGTGCAGTGAAGCGGGGGCGTCTGGCGTATCCGCAAACGCGCGGCGGGTCGTGCCGCAAGGGCACTGCACTGGATCGAGATCATCCAGATGCACGACTTCAAAACCCGTTTGTTGCTTGGCGGTTTCTTCGCTCATTTATGACACTTCTTTGTTCTGGAACAGCGCTGCGCCTAAGCCGAGCACCGCGGTGATGTACGCGAGGGTGTACGCCAAGACCGAGCCGAGGTAGCTCAGGCTGAAGTTGCCTTCCGCGTCGTGCACGAGCGAGTTGCCTTGCGTGATCGCGTCGGCAGGCCAGTGGAACTGAAAGTTCGGTGCGACCACATATACTGCTTTTGCAAGCAAATACGCAGCTTGTCGAGCAACTGGGATGTCCGTGCCGAGCACCGCGCGGATACTTTCGATGAGCCCCGCGCCCGCTTCGATGCCCGTCGCGTTGTTGACCAGTTGGTTCATCGCGCCGGACATCAAGCCGATCGGGATGACCAGGCCCAGGCAGATCACGAGCGTGACGACTTGGCTAAACCGCGTCGAGAAAGCGACAGCAAAGGCGCTCAAGATCAACAGCCCTTGCATGATGAACAGTCCGCCGATGGCGACCTGTCCGATTCGGCCGTGGTCCGCCGCGAAATCCGTGACCGGGCTCTGAAAGCCCCATTCCTTGTTGATCAAAAGAACAAGGCCGAACGCGACGCTGAGCATCAACACCAGCGCATAGATGAACGTCGAGGTAAAGACTTTTTTGTAGAGGTAGTTCGCCGCCGCGGCGAGGCCCAACGCCCCGAAGACCGCGCCGACGCCGAACAACACGACCGGCCAATCGATCGGGTCCGATTTATTCTGCAACACCCGGTGCCTGAGCGTCAGCATAAACACCAGCATCAACAAGTACCCCGCGATCAAGATCGCGCCGCTCACGCCGAGGTACTTGCCCACGATAAACACCGGCCGAGGCACGGGCTTACTCACGATCGTCAACGCCGTCTTATTCACGAGCTCCTGATGGATCACCCCTGTCGCGGTGAACGCCGCGAGGAACACCCCGACCAGGAACACCGTCCCCAGCCCAAGATCGACCAGCATCTTGTTGTCCCCCGCGCCCGGCTCCATCGAGTAACCCGACACCGACGGGTTGAGCACCATCAGCAGCGTCCCAAGCAACAACAGCACGACAAAGATCGGCTGACGGATCGCTTCGACAAACGTGACACGCGTGATGGAGAAGAGCTGCATGAACATGGGGTAAACCTAGCCCATCATCATACGCCCCATCCCGCGAATCGTCTCGTCAAGTGAACGGATCCGCCCGGCCCAGGCCGCCGACACCGCCGCGCAACAGTGCGTAATGGCTCACTGGTCGCTTCCCTCTAACGACGCAAAGCCCCACCAACACCAAGCAGCCCAACCACTTCTCCATGCCCATTGCGTTGCGATAACAACACTGCGGGATCCGAAAGCTCTCTCAACCCACCGCTCGCCGACGATTAATCAGCTTCTTCTAAACAGCCTCTTCACTTAATCACCAAATCAATACCCCGCGCGCACAAGCCGTGGCCAAGCAACCCATCACAACGCATGTAAAGCAATCCCAACCATTCGGCGGTCCCAAGCGTCGGATCCCTGCGCCGCGTGTGTCACCGGGCCTAACCGAAGAATAAATCGATAAGACCATCGGGATTCCGCGTCGTGCCGTTACAATCATTGTTCTCATTGATCGCTTCTCAGCGTCCATTCCCTCCACCCTGTTCCCGGGCTCAAAAATGAAACGTCGCAACTCGCTCCGCTTGATCGCATGCATCGGCTTATGCCTATCGCTCGCCTACCCCGCGACCCTCTCGGCCGAGGATGTGCCGACCAAGCCCTTGTCCCCCGAGCTAAAGGCCGAACAAAAGGCCGAGGAAAAGGTCGAAGAAGAGAAACCGCTATACATCACCGATTCGCCCGCCTACCGAAAGCAAGCGGTGATGACGATGCTCTGCGATCTGTTCGCGGTCAAGGATGCGCCCGAGCCCGGCGACGAGCCGATGGACCTCTTACCCAAAGGGACCCAGGCCCTGCCCGTCGTCAACCCCGGCTTCGAGTTCACCCATACCGATGGCAAAGCGCCCGGCAGAGACTGGTGGTTCGTCGGCTTCCGCGCTGGCGATGAGCACCCCATCTTCGGCGGTGGCCAAGGCAAAAAAACCGACGCCATCGAGGGATGGAACGGCACGAGCTGCGCGGGTCTCGAGTCCGGCCGACCCTTCCAATGGATCACCGCGCCCGACGGCTGCACCGGCTACATCGTCGCCCACAGCGAACACACCCTCTACCAAACCCTCGAAGAGCAGCTCAAGCCCAACACCCGCTACACGCTCATCGTCGAGATCTATAAACGCAAAGGCTACAAGCGATGCGAGGCGAACAACCTGATCATCAAGCTCGAAGCGGATGAAGACAGTGAACTTAAAACCGACACCGCCGACTACGTGCTCAACGCCGCCGACCTCACGACCGGCTTCGCCCTCAGCGCCATCACCTTCACCACCACCGCCGACCAAGCCCCGGGCAACCTAACCATCCGCCTGGGCATGGACACCACCGGCTCCATCCGAGTCAACTTCGACAACATCCGCCTCTGGGCGCAGCCGTTGGATTGACAGACCAAGGTCACAAATCACTGCCGGTGTTTAGTGGCGTTCAACCTGGCGCTGTCACACTCCCTGCGTGACACGATGAGGTATTTTGGATTGATGGTTACGAAGCTTGGCTGATGAATTTACATACAGTCTGCATATGCTCAACTACTTCCGCAATAAACGACGCAAGCGATTACGCGCGACGCCGCTGCCCGAGGCGTGGTGGGCGATCATTGATGAGAGCGTGCCGATGGTGGCCGAGATGGATCGTGCCGATCGCGAGGAACTCGGCGGGATCGTACAGATCCTCATGCACGAAAAAACCTTCGAGGGATGCGACGGCCTAATCATCACCGACACCATACGCCTGACCATCCTCGCGCAGGCCGGGATCCTCCTGCTCCACCGAGACACCGGCTACTACCCGACGCTTAAAACGATTCTTGTCTACCCGTCGACTTACTTCGCGAATCATCAACAGGCCTTGCCCGATGGCACGGTGATCGAAGGGCCACAAGCCCGACTCGGCGAGTCGTGGTACCAGGGCTCGCTCGTGCTTGCCTGGGACAACGTGCAGTCCTCCGCGTGGAACCACGACGACGGCCGAAACGTCACGCTCCACGAATTCGCCCACCAACTCGACGGCGTCGCCACCGGCATGGACGGCGCACCCGACCTGCAATGCAAAGAGCGCTACCGCTCATGGGCCCGCGTGCTTGGTCGCGAATACGAACAGCTTGTCGACAATCTGCACAAGGGACATAAGACAAAGATCGATCCGTATGCGGCGACGAATCCGCCGGAGTTTTTCGCGGTGGCGACGGAGTATTTCTTTGAGAAGCCGAGGATGATGAAACGACATCACCCCGAGCTATACGAAGAACTCGCTGGGTTTTATCAGCAGGATCGCGCGGACAAGATCAGTCGATGATCACGGCGTCTTGCGATGAAGCGAGACGGCCTGGCGTGTGATGCTCAGCTCGATGCCATTCGAATACGCGAACCGCCGATCACCGCCCGCGTGATCCTGTGCCGCAAC
>JBGCDC010000405.1:0-10321 GCA_045105055.1 Phycisphaeraceae bacterium
CCTTGGCGATCAGTTCCTTGGGGACTGATGCCAAGAGCGCGACCTTGCCCTCACCGGCGTCCGCGGCGAGCATCATCGCGGCGTTGGGTTTTTTGCTTCGGATCACATCCATCGCCGTACGCAGCGACTTCGCGTCCGCACCCGGCACATTGGCAACGACAATCACCGCGTCGTCTGGGAACTGCTCCGCGATCGCGCGGGCGACTTCGACGACCGCTTCGCCCTGCTCGCTGGCCTGTTCCTTCTGATGCTGCTTAAGCTTGTCAGTCAGTGTCGCGAGCGCGATCTGAATCTTGCTACGCAAGACCAGCGGCGTCTGCTGCTCGACCATCGCCTTAGTGATCGCATCGATTTCATCAGCGAGTTTCTCGGCCGACGCTTCCGCGAGTGACTCGGCACGGTGCAGCAGCGCCTCGCCTCGTGCAGTTGCTTGATGCGCGGCACTCCCCGTGATCGCGGTCAAACGACGTACGCCCTTGCTGACCGCGTCTTGGCTGACGATGACAAAGCCCTCAGCGTCGCCGGTCTTCGCCAGGTGCGTGCCGCCGCAGAACTCGATCGATAGGTTCTGCCACTTGTCGCTATCAGGATTCGCAAGCAAGTCCGCCACCGGGGCACCAATAGACACCACCCGAACCGTCGGCGGATATTTTTCGCCAAAGACTGCACGCAGGCCGTTGATTTTGCGCGCCTCTTCTTGCGGGGCGTACTCCGTGTAAACCGCCAAGTCCGCCGCGATATCAGCGTTGACCTGTTGCTCGACCGATTCGACTTCCTCGGCCGTCAATGCACTGTTGTGGCTAAAGTCGAAGCGCGTTTTCTCATCGTCAACGAGCGAGCCTTTTTGCATCGCGTCTTTATTGACAAGGTCACGCAACGCACGGTTCATCACGTGCGTGATCGTATGGTTGGCGGTGAGGTCTGCTCGGCGGACACGCTCGACCGCCATCGCGACGCCGACTTGTGAGTCGGTGACTTCGAGTTTCGCGCTTTGGACTTTGCCTAGGTGCAGGTGCACCCCGCCGATCTTGATCGTGTCCTTGATCCCGATGCGGACAGGATCACCGCCGCTACGGATCACGACGCTGCCGGTGTCGCCGACTTGTCCGCCCGACTCCGCGTAGAACGGCGAGTTGCCAAACACCAACGCGACCTCATCGCCCGCAACAGCAGAGGTCGCCGACTCGTAGAGTTCGCCGACCTTCTTCATCAGGTACAGCGTGTTGTCTTGGAGCGGGCCTTCGGTCTGGACATAGCCCGTGAAGTTCGTCTCGGTAAACCACCCGGCGTCAAGGCCCTTCTGTACAAGCTCCAGCAACGATTGCTTCGCATTCGCCCCGCCGCCTTCACCACGGCTACGAACACGCGCGGCTTCCATCTCACGCTCGAAGCCTTCGAGGTCAACGGAGAGTCCGCGCTCCTCAGCCATGAGCTGCGTCAAGCCGATCGGGAAGCCGTGGGTATCGTGCAGTTTGAACGCAGTCTCGGCGGGAATAACGCGTCGAGGCAAATCTCGATGAAATTCGGCATTATCAATTGCGAATGCTGATTCAGCGGCGAGATTGAATAAACTAATCCCCCGATCCAACGTCTTGCGAAAGCTCTCTTCTTCTTCGAGCAGTTCTTTCTCGACATCCGCCTGCTTCGCTTTTATCTCGGGGAAGACGTCGCCGAAATTTTTGACGACGGTGCCGACGAGTTTGTAGAAGAAGGGCTCTTCGACGCCGAGCGTTTGCTTACCGAAGCGCACCGCGCGGCGGAGGATGGATCGTAAGACATAGCTTCGCCCATCGTTGCCGCAGTGTGCCCCGTCGCTTAGCGCGAACGTCAGCGTGCGGATGTGGTCGGCGATGACGCGGTAGGCGATGTTGATCGGGTCTTCGAGCTGCTCCTTATCGGCACCGGGCTGATAGGCACGAGCACCGGTGATCTTTTGCAGCTCGGCAAATATCGGCTGGAAGACATCGGTGTCGTAGTTGCTGTCGACGCCTTGAAGGACGCGGACGATGCGCTCGAAGCCCATGCCGGTGTCGACGTGTTGGGCGGGGAGTGTGGAAAGCTCGCCAGACTGGCTGCGGTTGAACTGGATGAAGACGAGGTTCCAGATTTCCACGACGGTGTCTTGCGCGTCGGCGTTGACAAGGCTCGCGCCGCTCTTGTCCGGGCTGCGGTCGTAGTGCAGTTCGGAGCACGGGCCGCATGGGCCGGTGTCGCCCATCTCCCAGAAGTTGTCTTTCTTGTTGCCGGGGTGGATGCGCTCGGCGGGGAGGAATTGGAGCCAGAGTTCCTTGGCTTCGAGGTCGGGTTCGAGGCCTTCGCTCGCGTCTCCTTCGAAATACGTCGCGTGAAGTCGTTCGGGGTCGATGCCCCACTGATCGACGAGGAGTTCCCACGCCCATTGGATGGCTTCTTTTTTGAAGTAGTCGCCGAAGGACCAGTTGCCCAGCATCTCGAAGAAGGTGTGGTGATAAGTGTCTTTGCCGACGTCGTCGAGGTCATTGTGCTTGCCGCCTGCACGGATGCACTTTTGCGTATCGACCGCGCGGGTATATGGCGGCTTCTCGGTGCCGAGGAAGTACGGCTTGAACTGGTTCATCCCAGCGTTCGCAAACAAAAGCGTCGGATCGTCGTGCGGGACGACGGGCGAAGACGCGACTGCGGTGTGGCCAGCCTTCTCGACGAAGAAGTCGATGAACTGCTGGCGGATTTGCGTGCTGGTGGGAGGTTGTGTCATGGCTCTGCTGGCGTGCGTATTTAGGACCGGGCAGTATACCCCAGCCCGATCCGCCTTTCCGTGTTCGGTTCGCGTACGATGCGTTTGCCTGTTCGATCCAATCAGAAAGTCATATGGACAAGCCAAACATCGATATACACCCGCCAGGGAACCAGCCGCACATCCTCGTCGTGGGTTGCGGGTTTGGTGGGCTTGCCTTTGCCAATTCTTTCCGTGGCGATGCGAAGATTACGATCGTTGACAAGCAGAACCACCACCTGTTCCAACCGCTGCTGTACCAAGTCGCGATGGCAGGGTTATCTGCACCTGAGATCGCTGAGCCGATCCGTGCGATCTTTCGCAAGAAGCCAGATATCGCGACCGTGATGGACAGCGTGGTGTCGATCGACCTTGCGGAGAAGCGAGCGGTACTCGATCTTGCGGGGACGGTTGGGTACGACTACCTCGTGATGGCGATCGGCGGCCGAACAAGTTACTACGGCAACGACCATTGGGCGGAGCACGCACCGGGGATCAAGTCCCTTGAAGACGCGATGCGGATGCGGCGGAACGTGCTGACTTCGTTCGAGCTAGCCGAGGCGATCGATGATGCCGACGAGCGACGCAAACTGACAACGATCGTTGTCGTGGGTGGCGGAGCGACGGGTGTCGAACTGGCTGGTGCGATGTCTGAGCTCTCGCGCGTCGTATTCAAGTCCGACTTCCGCCGAATCAACCCCGCAGATGCGCGCATCGTCTTGGTCCACGGCGGGGACCGCGTGCTCGAAGCGTTCCCTGAAAAACTTTCGCACAGTGCCAAGCGGCAACTCGAATGCATCGGCGTCGAAGTCATGCTTAACACGCGTGTTCAAGAGATCGACGCGAATGGCGTGACGCTCAACAACGGTGAAAAGATCGCAACGCACAATGTTCTTTGGGGCGGCGGCATCCAAGCACCGAGCCTCACGAAAAAGCTGGGCGTGGAGTTGGGCGCGGGCGGTCGCGTTGTCGTTGGACCGGACTTAAGTATCCCGGGCCATCCCGAGGCGTTTGTAATCGGCGATGTGGCGGATGTCACGCTTCCCGACGGGACCAAAGCACCGGGGCTCGCCCCCGCGGCGATGCAGATGGGCAAGCACGTCGCCAAGCAGATCAAAAACGAGTTACGTCAAGGAAAGCTCGCTATCGCCGATCGCCCTGCTTTTGACTATTGGGACAAGGGCACAATGGCCACAATAGGGCGCAAGCGGGCCATCGCCGACATCGGGCCGCTCCACTTCAGCGGGCTCTTTGCTTGGCTTGCGTGGCTAGCAATTCACCTGCTTTTGCTGGTCGGCTTTCGCAACAAGATCGTTGTACTCGTGCAATGGTTTTACTCATATGTCACGTTCCGCCGAGGCGCGCGGATCATCATCGGCGAGGTCGAGCATCAAGACGAAGTCGAGGCTGCAGTCGACGCGAGCGCTAAGGCAAGCCGCGCTCAAGCAACTGCAAGTTCGGAGTAGCGTTTGCTGCGCGAGACCAAACCGGTCACAATGCAAATACTGTCCGAGGAGCGACGCGGATGCCGGATGTTTGCTTTTATTTTCAGGTCCACCAGCCACGCCGCTTGCGCCGCTATAGCGTCTTTGAGACCGAGCCAACGTACTTCGACGATGAAGCGAACAGCACGATCCTCCGACGCGTCGCACAGAAGTGCTACTTACCCGCAACTGAATTACTGATGCGGCAGATCGAACGCCACGGCGATCGCTTCGCCGTCGCGTTCTCACTCACCGGCCAAGTCATCGAGCAGTTTCAGCGATGGTCGCCGGAGGTGCTCGATCAGTTCCGCAAGCTCGCGGAAACGGGCTGCGTAGAGTTTCTTTCCGAGACCTATGACCACTCGCTTGCCTCGCAATACAGCGCGGACGATTTCGCTCATCAGATCAGCCGACACGATGAACTCATCGACGATCTCTTTGGCCAACGGCCCTCGGTGTTCCGCAACACCGAACTGATCTACGACAACAAGCTCGCGAAGGCGCTTGCCAAGTTCGGCCGATTCCGCGGCGTACTTGCCGAAGGCGTCGACGACCTGCTTGTTGGCCGGAGCCCGAACCACGTGTACCTGCCGCCGGGCAAGGTGCCATTGCCAATCATGCTCAAAAATCACCGGCTTAGCGACGACCTGGCCTTCCGCTTTTCTGACCCCAGTTGGCCGCACTTCCCGCTTAAGCCGGGCACTTACGCGCAGTGGCTCGCCGACGCGGCTGGGCAAGTCGTCAACCTATTCATCGACTTTGAGACCTTTGGCGAACATCAGTGGGAACAGACCGGCATCTTCGGCTTCCTCGACAACCTGCCCGACGCAGTCCTCGCCAACGGCTGTCAATTCCTCACGCCAAGCCAAGCGATCGAACGCTACGACCCTGTCGACACCTACGACGTTAAACAGGTCACGAGCTGGGCAGACTCGGAGCGCGACATCAGTGCTTGGCAAGGCAATGCGATGCAGTCCGCCGCACTCAACGATCTCTACACCATTGAAGAACAGATTAAGGCGACGCACGACGCACACCTGATCAAAGACTGGCACGCCCTCTCGACCAGCGACCACTTCTACTACATGTGCACGAAGTACTACGCCGACGCAGATGTTCACGCATACTTCAACCCGTACGAGTCGCCGTACGATGCGTACATCAACTTTATGAATGTGCTCGACAACCTCAAAGGCCGACTCGAAGCCATGGCTACTTAATAGCGAATGAGCTTCTGGCCACGCCGCCCCGTCATGGCGCGTCGCGCGGGACAAACGTCTTGCTCCACTGGAAGCTCCAAAGCGAATCGATGCTGGAGGTCTCGGCGTGGCCGTCTAGGAAAGCAAGATTGACCGTTTCACTAGGATGTCTGTCCAAGTAGGCTCGGCCGAGCTGCTCGGTGTTGTGCTGCGGGAACGGGGGTCTCCAGCCTTGCCTGACATCCGTCGCGGGCAGATCATTTTCATGCGGCCACAGGTCGATCCAGTTCGCATCGAGGAAAATGGGCACCTCGGATTGAGTGGTGACGCGATCAACATCGCCCCACCATGCATCGGCGGTCGAGCGAGTGGTCCATGCTGCGCCGATACCGCCGCCCGCGCCGTTTTCGGTCTTGTAGAAAAAGCCATTGTGGCCATAGCTGCCCCGGCCGCGCGTCGATCCGATTGGCCTTTCCCACTGCTGATCCGCCGTGCCGAAGACGCCCCACCCCGCGCTCTCGGCGTCCACAATCCCCTCGGTATCGGGACAACTGCGTGCCTGATCTTGGTCCCCGAATAAGTAGTCTTCCATCTGGTTGTAAGGTGCGCCGAAACCGGCGAACTCGATCAACTCTCGCTCGTCGACATTCCGCGCCGTATAGGCCATCGCGAGTTGCCGGACATTGCTGAGGCAGGCAGCGCTGCGACCGCTATCACGAGCCGCGCCTAAAGCTGGCAAGAGGATCGCGATAAGTAGTGCGATAATGGAGATCACCACGAGCAGTTCGATGAGGGTAAAGCCCTTACGCATGAGATGTCACCTGGATCGAGAAAAATGTCGAGTTCTATGAAAGACGCCTTGTCCCTTTCAGAACAAGGCGTCGTGGTTCGTTCATTATGGCGGATCAACGAAGAGCCGCTCTATTTCTTAGCCGCGACGACGGCGCGCGATCATCAGACCGCCGAGGCCGAGCAGTGCAAGCGAGCTAGGCTCGGGGACGACGACTAGGGTTTCAGAAATGCCATACATTTCTTGCAATTCGTCTTTACCTGCACTGAAATCTGCTGTCCACCGTGTGCTTTCACCATCTCCATCAACTGACCAAAACTGGATGGGGAAACCTGAACCAGTGCTACCCGTCGAGGCTTTGGTATCTAGGACCGTACCTAAGTGCTGGGTCGTACTTTTAGTGCCGTCTCCATTGGTGCCCGTGAAAATACGGTCATCAGATCCATTTGCTGGGCCGATGTTGACACCGTTTTCATTAAAGTAGATCCCGCGGGCTTGTGTCTCAATGGCGAGCGGATTTCCTTTCAGGACATCAAAAGGCGTAACCAAAATACCATCCCAGAGATCGTCGTAGTCCTCTGCGATAATAGTCGTTCCGTCCATCAAGATAATAGCTTCACCGACGCCATCCCCATCGGAGGAGTTAGTGTTTGTGTTATCGATTGCATCCACTGTTGAAGTTGAACCAACTGCGTACCAAGTCACGCCACCAAGCCCTGCAGCGTTCGCGGTGTTTTGAATAAACGTATTGTAAGTTGTGATATCTGCGGATGATGCCGTTGTTCTAGTACTAGACACGAATGTCAATCGATACTCGTCACCCGCCGCCCACTGGACACCAGTTGCGGGGTTGATACCACTGACATCGAGGACTCCTAGCTGGCCCGAAAGAGCAGCATCAGAGGAATTTGCTGCAAGCGTGCCACATGTAAGGGCGGCTAAAAGCAAAGTCATTGTTTTCGTTTTCATAATCCAATCTCCAGAAGCAATTGACTAACTGTTTAAATGAATGAGTGCATACATACACCCAGAAGAGGTTGCGTACATGTTATTAGATAGTTATAAGCCAGTCAATACTTTTTGTTATTTTTATATCATTAACTTATCTATTTCGGCCATGCGGGACGCAATTAAAGACAATATTATGGCGTATTGCGAAAAGGTTCCTATCGATTCAGTCTTGCTAACTAACGCTTGAATCTAATATTTTGGAGCAAAAGCCTGGAAAGAACAATCACAACGCATCGAATGCGCTGCTGATCAGTTTGGCATGCCCACAGTAGATGCACTTCTTGTGCCGGGCGTTCATGGGGCGGTTACAGCGGGAGCATTGGGAGATGGTTTTGGTGGCCTTGCCGTCTTCTTTGCCGTCCATGAGGTCGAGGACTTTTACGCGTTCTAGTAGGTCTTCTTCAGTGAGCTTGGTTTTGTCTTGGAGTAGCGACCACATGGCCATGCAGATCAGCGACAGCCGATCGACGCGGTCTTCGAGGTAGCGGACATCGCTGGCGTCTGCGGCGCCAGAGGGCGTGCCCGATGTGGTGGGTCGTGAGGGGGCGTCGAAGCCGAAGGTGTAGGGATTGATCATGGCTGGATCCTTTCGTAGAGAGTGTATTGATGGGTGCCACACCGCGTGCTGGAGGCCGCTGTGTGGGAACTTACTCACTTTCCTTTGGCAAAGCCTTGGAGAATTCGCACACCGCGGCCTAACGGCACGCAGTGTGGCACCCCCAATCATGTCGGCCTAGATCAATTCGCTAGCCCGCGGGAACGATCCGAGTGTGATGATTTGCAGGCAGTGTTTTCTTGCCTCGGCGATGGCTTGTTTAAATGCGTCGTCGTCTTGGTGGGCCATGAGGTCGACGAAGAAGGAATACTCCCAGTTGACACGCTGGCTGGGGCGTTTGTCGATGTGCGTCAGGTTGAGGCCGAAGGCGTTGAAGACGTTGAGGACTTCGGTCAGTGCGCCGGGCTTGTGCTCGGTGGTGAACATGAGAGCGGTCTTGTCGTCGCCGGTCGGCTTGGTGGTTTGCGTGCCGATGACGTAGAACCGCGTCGTGTTGTTGGCGTTGTCCTCGATGTTTTCGAACTGGACGCGCAGGTTGTGCAGCTTTGCGGCGAGGGACGAGGCGATCGCGGCGCTGCCCTCTTCGTTAGCGGCCATCTCTGCGGCGCGCGAGGTCGAGGCGGTGGCGATGCGCTCGCTGTTGGGGAACTGTGCAGACAACCAGTTTCGGCACTGAGCCAAGGCTTGCGGGTGCGAGTAGATCCGTTTGATCTGCGGAGCATCGCAGTTGGCCATGAGGTTGTGGTGGATGGCGATGAGCACCTCGGCACAGACCTTCGCCTTTGTGTCGGCAAGCGCATCAAGCGACGCGGCGACGCTTCCCTCGGTTGAGTTTTCGATCGGGATTAAGCCGTAGTCGCAGTCGCCCCGGTCCACCGCGTTGAAAATCAGCGGGATGTCGGCGAGCTTGTCATACTCGACGGATTGACCAAACTTCGCGGTCGCGGCGGCGTGCGAGAACGAGCCGGGCGGGCCGAGATATCCGATACGGAGTGGGCGTTCGATGGCGAAGCTGCCAGACATGAGCTCGCGGTAGATCGCATCGATGCACTTGTCGGGCAGTGGGCCTTGGTTGTAGCTGCGGACCTGTTCGAGGACGCGCTTCTCGCGGTCGGGCACGTAGATCGGCGTGTTACCCGCGCGCTTGACTTTGCCGACCTCGACGACGACCTTGGCCCGGTCGTTGAGCAACTTGATGAGTTGCTGGTCTAGTTCATCGATGCGGGCACGAAGCGGCGCGAGGGCCTGCTCGTCCGGATTCGTAGGTTCGGTTTGCTCGGGTGTATCACTCACCGCGACATTGTAACGACGAGGACGCGAGATCGGCGATAATGCCAGTGCCCCGGCGATCGTCTGATCGGTAGACCAAGCGAGTAGACATGGAAACGACCCAATCCTTTGAGCAATGGTTCCTGCAGGCGGACGACGCGCTGCCCACCTTGACGATGACCGCGCGGTGGGTCGTGGTCGCTGTGGGGGTCGCGCTGTGTCTTGCGGGTGGCAAGCTGCTGAAGACCGCGGTCATGTTCGGTGGGCTCATGCTTGGCATGATCCTGGGCGGGCTAACAATCGCATTTGTCGATTCCCCTGCCGTCGCCATCGGCTTCATGCTTGGACTGGGCCTACTCGGGGTCATCGGTGCGTGGTTGATGTTTAGAGCATGGGTAGCCTTCGCCGCGGCGATTGTCTTCGCTGTCGCTGCGCCCGCCGCGGTCATCGTTTGGCAAGGCGTCCCCGCGCAGCAACTGAGCGAAGACACTCAGCAAGCCTCCGTCGAAGTTCAGCAGCGATTCGATGCCCTATCCACTCAGCTCAATGACCAAACCAAGCTCCAAGTCCAAGAGCTCATCAAGCAAGGTGATCAACAAGCCCTCATCGATGCTGACGAGTTGCTCGCTGAGCAAGGCGAGCAGGCATGGCAAACCGCGAAGACGGCGGTGTTCCGCAACCTCGAAGACGTCAAAGCCTGGTGGAATGACAATGCGACGAGCATGCAGCGCAACATCGGTTTAGCGATGCTGATCGGCGCGGGCGTGGGGTTTCTGTTCGGCTTTATCGCGCCGACTTACGCGGCATCGATCCAGTCGGCGATGGTTGGAGCGGTACTCATTGTGATCCCCGGCCGGGAGCTGATCGCGAGCTATGTGCCTGCTGCAGCAGAGTTTGTACCCACAACAGCTCGGGCGACGCTCATCATGCTCGGTCTGATAACGATCGCGGGACTTGTTCTGCAATGGACGCTGTATCTGCGCAGTGACGATAAGTCGGAGTAGCCGACGTTTGTTGTGTGCGCGATTGCGTGCCCGTCGGATCACACGCAGGAGCCACGCCATGTTGAGCACCCTCGCACAAGCCGAACCCGCTGTCACCGAAACATCTGCCGCAGCTGCTGGCAGTATCGACGTCTGGGGGCAAGCACGACACGTGTTTGAAATCAGCATCGATATTTTTTCTCGCGGCGCGACGCTCGCCACACCCGACAAACTCATCCCAGAACTCGCTCAGCTCAGCTCGATCTGGGCCATCGTC
>JBGCDC010000406.1:0-7275 GCA_045105055.1 Phycisphaeraceae bacterium
TACGGGACATTTGATAAAGAACGGCGGTCAAGTCGGGATAGGCACCAACCCCCGGGGCGTGGCCTGGCGGCTGCGGCGCGACACACGGTGTGCATGAACAGGCGGGGGTGGATTGGGCTTGGGGTTGTTGGCGTTGGCGGGTGGTGAGTTTCGTGTGTTTATGCGCGCGGGGTTGTGGGTTGGGGCTTTATAGGAGGAGGACGGATGGTGTAATGCGCGTTGCTTGGTCTCGAGTGCGCGGAGGTGCCACGGCATTGCTTTCGCAACGCCATGGGCTTTCGGGAGAGGGCGTATTGTGATGCGCGAGGAGGTGGGTGCGCCGAGTGTGCGCGGGGGATTTTGGCGCGCACTTGATGAAGCGCGTGATGTACACGTTCTGCGCGACGTCGCAGTGCTCGGTGATTAGCCGACTTTTTCGGCTTTGGGGTCGCGGGACATGAGTTTGCTGATGGCTTGGAGGGGGTCGAGATTCTCGAAGAGGACGTGGTAGATCTGCTCGCAGATGGGCATTTCGACGCGGTATTTGGCGGCGAGTCGCATGACGGCTTTGGCGGTTGGGACGCCTTCGACGATGCCGGGGATTTCTTCGAGGACGGTTTCGAGGGGTTTGCCTCGGCCGAGGAGTTCGCCACAGGTACGGTTTCGGCCTGTGGGTGAGAAGCAGGTGGTGGCGAGGTCGCCGACGCCGGTGAGGCCGAAGAAGGTTTCGGTGTTGGCTCCCATGGCAGTGCCCAGGCGCGTGATTTCAGCGAGTCCACGAGAGAGGAGCGCGGATTTAGCGTTGTTACCAGCTTGTAGGCCGTCGAGGATCCCCGCGGCGAGAGCGATGCAGTTTTTCATGGCCCCGGCCATTTCGACGCCGAGCAGGTCGGTGGTGGTGTAGACCCTGAACCAGTGCGTGGTGAAGGTTTCTTGCAGTAATTCGGCGAAGACGTTGTCATCCGAGGCGGCGCAGACGGTCGCGGGCAGGCATTTGGCGAGTTCGTGGGCGACGGTTGGGCCTGAGATCGAGGCGTAGGGCCTAGCGGGCTTGTCGGGGTCGTCGTGGGTTTGGCCTAGGACATCCGCGATGATTTGGGTAGGTCTTAATAAGGATTCGGTTTCGATGCCTTTGGAGACGGAGGCGACGCCGGTGTGTTCGGGGACGTGCTGGGCGAGTTTTTCCCAGACGGGTCGGATGAACTGGGTCGGGGTGGCGTTGAGGATGAGGTCGGCGTCTTTGAGGGCCTGGTCCGCTTTTGCGGTAAAGCGGATGGCGTCGGGGAGGCGGTAGCCGGGCAGATAGGCGCTATTTTCGCGGGTTTGGATGATTTCCGCGACGGTATCGGGGTCGTGGCCCCAGACGGTGACGGCTAGGCCTTTGGAATCGAGGAGCATGGCCATGACGCAGGCCATGGACCCGTCACCGATAATTGTGGTTTTTTGAGGCATCAGGGGTGGTCCGGTGCGTGTTCTGGGTCGTTTCGCCTGTTGAGTGCTTCAAACTCTTTGGCAAGATGTTCGGTAGAGTACCGCGTATTGCCGGGGTGCTGCTAAGTTAGGGTGGGAAAGCGGTCGATGTTGATCAAACGGCACACCCGGCAAGATCTGGGTTTTTTGATTGAATTTTAGAGTTTAGAATTGGCGATTTGGCGTAGATGAGGTATCGATCATAGTACTGGGAAGCGTTTTCCGCGCGTGCGTCGCGGGCTTACCCGGCTTAACATAGAGACCTTGACATCCTTGGGTCAGCTTGATGCTGGCCTTTCACTAAAGCAAACGAGCGTTGGGAGCAATACCGTGAGGCAACTTCGACAGATCAAAAATACGGGCTGGGCAGTCGCCCTTGGGGGTTTAGCACTGCTGAGCGCGGGCTGCGAGACAGACTCGTGGTTCGATCCTTCAGTGACAGGCCGATTCGAATCGACGCCGATCGTTCAGCCGATCATCGAGACGATCAGCATTATTGAAGACGATTCACAGATCGATCTGCCGACGGACCGCGTTCGTCCAGAGGATCTGCGTCCTGAGAATCGCGAGTACATCATCGGCCCTGGCGACTCTGTGCTGGTGACCGTGTATGAACTGCGTATTCCCGGCGTGGATGATCAGCAGCAGCGTCGCGTGACCGAGACCGGCGAAGTTCGCTTGGCCATCGTTGGCCCGATCAACGCTGCCGGCCGTAGCCCCAGCCAGCTCGAAAAAGACATCGCCACGAAGCTTGACCAAGACAACAAGCTCCGTGATGCGACCGTTTCCGTGCAGCTACTCGATTCGCGTCAGAACACCTACACCGTGTTCACTCAGTCGACGCAAGGCGGTACACGCTCGGGCACGTACATCATCCCGAAGCCTGAGTTCCGCTTGGTCGAAGCACTGACCATCGCCAACGGCATCCCCGGTCGAACCCGCCGTGTCTACATCATCCGCCAAGCGGCTCTCGACCCATCCGTCACCGGCGGCGTTGCACCTGAAGATGGTGCAGAAGAGCAAGCACCCGCACCGCAAGACCCCGGCGACCTGCTCGAAGGCATCGACGCGGGCTTAGATAACGCGGGCCCAGACAACCGCCCTGCCCCACCAACTGGTGTTGAGCAGAGCCTCGACGCACCTGACGCCTCGGGCCAATGGGTGTTTGTTGATGGCAAGTGGGTTGAAATCAAAAACAACGCCAGCAAGTCACCTTCACTGGTCGGTACCGCAACGACCGACGCGGAGCTTGCAGAACTTGGCAAGCTGGTCACGCAGCGAATCATTGAAGTGCCCTTCCAAGCACTCAAAGACGGCGACATGCGTTACAACGTCGTGATCCGCCCAGGCGACGTGATTAGTGTTCCAGACCCCAACGCAGGCTTTGTCTACGTCATGGGCCAGATCGCTCGACCCGGTGCGTACACCATTCCTGGCGAGCAAGAGCTCACGCTCTACCGCTTGATCGCTTCGGCCGGTGGCCTTGGCGGCCTAGCTTGGCCTGAACGCGTTGACCTGGTCCGCCAGATCAATGACACCGAGCAAGCGATCATCCGCTTGGACCTGCGTGCGATTGCCAACGGCACTGAGCCAGACATCTACCTGAAGACAAACGATGTCATCAACATCGGCACCAGCGCCGCAGCTACGCCTTTGGCGGTGTTCAGAAACGGTCTACGGATGACCTACGGCTTCGGCTTTGTGCTGGATCGCAACTTCGAAAATAATGTCTTCGGCGATCGCTAAGTTGACATAATCTGGAAATCTCAAGGTTTTCGGAAGGCGGTTCAACGCCTATAATAATCCATAAAACGTATGGCTCGGCCTAACCGCCAAGCCATGCATTACCCGGCGACGGAGGACCGGGCATGACGCCCGGCCGATCAGGCCACGCACCGATCAGCAGGCCATCACGGACGAATTACGATCAAGGCTTCGGCCTAACTCCACTACCCGATCAGAAAGGCGATCGGTATCGGCAGGTGTCGCACCTGCGGAGGACGTTACCCGACCATGACCAGCACACCGGTCCCCAATCTCGCTCAGCCCCAAGCCAACGCCGCCTTCATCAGTAAGACTGGCAAGCTATGGATTGCGTTGATTAGCGTGCTCATGATCCTCTTCCATTTGCACCTGCTCAGCAGAATGGTTCGCATCGCATTAGACGACCCCGACTGGTCGCACATGCTGATCATCCCTTTCATCTCCATCTACTACATCCATCTCAATAGACAGAAGCTCATGGCCACCCCGAGGCGTATTTGTCGTTGGGGCCTGCCTTTTATCGTGCTAGGTTTAAGCGGTTACGTCCTAGGTATCTATCCCATCCAAAACGACATGGCGATGGGCTACAGCATGATGCTCACGATCTTCGGGATCGTGCTACTTCTGCTTGGCCCAGCGATGATGCGAATACTCTGGTTCCCAATCGCTTTTTTGTTTTTTGCGATCAAAGTTTCTGATGCGATCTGGTCCATCGTCGCTTCGAAGATGCAAACCCTCGCCGCGCATGGCGCGGTCTTAGTACTCGACTTAACCAGCGCACTCACCGGCGTGCACGCAACGCTCAGTGGTAGCACGATCAACCTCGACTACGGCCAACTCAATCCGCCAACCCCTATGAATGTCGCAGAGGCTTGCGCAGGGATGCGCATGCTCATGGCCTTCCTCGCGCTCGGCGTCGCACTGGCGTTTCTCTTCCCAAGAGCGTGGTGGCAGCGCGTCATCATGATGGCGCTCGCCGCACCGATCGCGATCTTCGTCAACATCATGCGTGTCGCTGTGCTGGGCTGGCTGCACCTGATCGATCCTTCACTGGCCCATGGCGATTTTCACGTCTTCGTCGGCATGCTCATGCTCATTCCCGCGGCGGGCCTACTCATGCTCGTCGGGTGGTGCCTAGATAAAGCGGTCATCAGCGTTGGCAAAAAACCTAAGCCGCCCGCCCCACTGGCGTTTGAACAAGACCCTCAAGAACTACATTTCGATATCTCGCGCACCCTACGCGGGCTGACGATCGGTGCGGTAATGATGGTGCTTCTTGGAGCAAGTTATATCCTTGTCATCAACAACCGCGCGGGCGGGGGTGTACTCGAATGGCTCTCGCTCGGGCTAAGCAACACCTTGCTTGTACTTTCTGCGCTCCTATTACTCGCGACACTTGCTGCAGCATGGCGGTCTACTAAGCGAGGCAATTCGTTTGATCAAACGGCTCTTTCACAAGGCGTCATCGTCGGCCTACTTGCCGTCGCAATCCTTGGGCAAACCTCTGTCGTTCAAGCCACAGGCGTTGCACTCAACAAGCTGCCTTTACCACTTCGCCACGGCATCGCCCTGTCGTTCCCTGACCAGGCAGGCGACTGGGAATTACTACACCTTGATCCCAAGCTCCCTAAAGACGTCGAAAGCGAACTGGGCACCAAGGAATACTTCAACCGCTACTACGTGAACAACGCGGCGAGCGTGTACGCGTCTTCCATCGACGTCCAAACAATGGACGATCAGCCAGCAGGCAGACTCGTCGGCTGGAACGGCTTTAATGAACCCGGCGCTATGGCGAAGGTTCACGTGACCTACTACACCGGGATGCTAGACACCGCACCACACGTTCCGGATAAGTGTTGGGTTGCGGCAGGGTCGACACCAGTTGCCCGAAGAATTGTCACCGTACAACTCTCGCGCGATGACTACCGACCCGACCCGGACCACCCCGGCATGATCCTCGCCGAGTCGACCGGGTTTAACGAGACCGTCCGCCTACCTAGCGACAAGATTGAAGCCGTGCTGTTCAGCGGCAGGGACCAAAGCGGCCGAACCACAACCGCGATGTATTTCTTCCTTGCCAACGGCAATGCCATCGCCTCGAACCACCAAGTGCGATTCGGCTTTAACTTAAAAGACCGCTACAGCTACTACTGCAAAGTTGAAATCATGTTTCCGGGCGTGACCGATCTCGAACAATTTGAGCAACACGCCAGTGAACTGCTCAGCGACCTGCTGCCCGAAGTGATGGCTTGCCTCCCCGACTGGACCGAAGTGCTGTCTGGTGAGTACCCCACAAGCCCGTAACCGATTTGATTTTTAGAAACGATCAGGAACCCTACGACCGCTATCGATACCCACGAACGGGCGGTTGTTGAAAGAGAGAGGCTGATATGGCCACACGTATTAATACAAAATTTGTGATCACACTTGTCGCGGTGCTTTTGCTCATCGTGCTAGGCCTGATGTTTGCTGTCATGTTCCTCAAGAAGAGCGCAGCAGATCACGCGAACCTTGCCCAAGCGGCAATGATCCGCGCCGATGCGGCGATTGCGGAAGGCGACTACGAGCTGCAAAACTCTGAACGTCAGCGTGCCGCCAAGCACTACGGCAACGCAGTGACCAAAGAAGCAGGCAACATCGAATACCTCTATGGCTATATCGAAGCCCACGAGAAATTGATCTGCGACAACCTGACCGCCGCGGGCAACCAACTCGATGCGATTATCGCCGGTGCCGCCAACATCCAAAACACACCCGGCGCTTCAGACGAAGACCGTGAGGTCTTGTTCGAGATGTTGCACAACAATATCCGTATGAACTCTAACGCATCGTCTGCGGTTGGAGGCATCGTCAGCTTCGCGACCAAACGACTCGACGTGGCCCCCAATGACCCCGTTGCAAAGAAATACAACGCCATCGCGACAGGCTACTTCGCAGAGACGCGGACCAAAGTTGAAGAAGTTGAAAAAGACATTGAGACACTCAACGCCGCAGCGAAGGCTGAGCCTAAAAACCCTCTCCTACAAAGCGCTCTTGCACGCTACCACCTAGGCAACGCACGGCGGATCTACCGCACGCAAGGCAACACCTTCAACCAAGCAGTCAATGCTAGCTTCGCGATCTCGTTTGAAAACGTAAAAGCCGCATTGCAACTCGCTCAAGACGACCCCGCCGCCTATATCGAAGCTGCGATTATTCTGTCGGAGATCCGCTCGAATGAAGAAGCCCTAACCGCACAAATCACCAAGCTCCAGAACCAGGTCCCAGAAATCCTGAGCGGCATGCTGGCCGATAAAAAAAACCGTGACAAGCTTTATATCGCGGAGCTAGCAGGCGCGATCACACTGATTCGTAGCGTGCGACCCGCACCTGACGCGGACCCGCCCCGCATCTTCGACGGCCCAGCCAAGGCGATCGAACTTGCCAAGCTTCTACCCAAAGACCGTCCCGATCAGCCCAGCGCCTTTCAGGTGCTAGGCAACCTTCAGCGTGAAGCCAACCTCATTGAAGAAGCGATCGAGACCTTGAATAAAGGGGTCGCCGCCAAGCGTTTAGCGAACGCAAGACAGTTCATGATCGACCATCAGTCTCGGCTCAACATGGAGCTACTGCTTGCGGACCTGAACTCCACCATGGCCATGCGATCAACGGATAGCGACAAGCGCGACGCATCGCTTAAAAAGATCAGCGAAAGCATCGACAAGCTGGCTGTCGTTGACACCCTCAACACTGCTGGCCGAGATGCTCGCGTTGCATTCCTGCGTGGCCAAATCGCTCTGCGGCAGAACAAGCCCCAAGTAGCAGTCACGCTGCTTGAAACGGCTAACCAAGCCTATGGCAGCAAAGACGCACGCACGCTTCGCCTGCTTGCACAAACACATGCACAGCTCAACAACGATGCGTTGGTCACCGGCTATTACGAAACCATCATTAATAACAACCTCCGCCCAACCGCGGATGACATGATCAACCTGATCAACCTGTATCTGAACCCCGGCGAGAACCAGCAACTCGAAAGAGCGGCATCGCTGCTAGACACCTATGACCAAGTAGTGCCTGGCG
>JBGCDC010000407.1:0-4244 GCA_045105055.1 Phycisphaeraceae bacterium
CGAGCGATGGGTTGACGCCCGTCGTGAGGGTGTGGACCTTGAGGTCGCCGGCGGGTGCGTCGAGGGTGTCGCGCGAGTTGTAGAAGATCGCGCGGTCATCGACACGCCAGGTGGGTTCGGAGCCAAAGCCGATCGTGTGGGGCTTGTTGTTGGCGTTGAGTTGAATCACATCGATCTGCAGCTTGTCATCACGCTGAACGACGTAGGCGATGCGCTTGCCGTCGTTGGACCAAGCCGGGCTAAAGAGCGGCTCGGTCGAGCGCACCGCGTCTTGGGTTTGGCCCGATTCGAGATCGTGGATTTTCACCGTGAAGACCGCTTGTCCGGTATGGATTTGCCGAGCGATGTACGCGACGCGCTGGCCCGTGTGGTCGGCAACGGGATCGACTTCGTCGGTCATCGGCGTCTGGGTGATCGTGGTGCTCAGCCCAGACTCGAGGTCGAAGAGTTTCACATCCATCGCCCCGCTTTCGTCGTCCATCACATAAGGCAGCACCTGCCTCGGCACCGCCTCGCACCCCGCCAGAACAGCGATCACAAGCATGGCGAATAGCGTTTTAAACATGGTTCAGACCCCATCTATAGCGGCGAAAATCGATCCACAACCCACGCATCTTATGCCCCATTGGCCGCTGATGCACGCCATCCACGCATCACCCGATTTTTCCGTAAACCGAGTAATAACTGTCACTTAAAGCAATGAAATTGACTTGAAGAGCCAATTTTGATACAATCTCTCTCCCAATGCCAACTATCAAACCAAAACGATCGTCCCGCCCCGGCGGACGCAAACCGAAGTCCGGCGCGGCTTCAATCACCAACTACACCACCGCGATCAAATGGCTCTACGGCCACGTCGATAACGAGCGACTCCGCCTGGTCAAATACGACGACAAATCCTTCTCGCTTGACCGCATGAAGCAGCTACTCAAGCTGCTCGGCAACCCGCAAGAAGGCCTCAAGTGCGTCCACGTCGCGGGCACCAAGGGCAAGGGCTCGACCTGTGCGATGGTCGCCTCGATGCTTCAGGGCTGCGGCTACACCGTCGGCTCGTTCAGCTCGCCGCACCTCATCGACCTCCGCGAGCGCATCGTCATCAACGGCGACATGATCGCCTACAACGAGTGTGCCGACATTTTTCGCGAGATCGCCAAGGTTGAGGACAAGCTCAAGGGCGGCCCGCCGACCTTCTTTGAAATCATGACCGCAGCAGCGCTGAAGTACTTCGCCGACCAAGCGGTGGACATCGCTGTGCTCGAGACCGGGCTAGGCGGCCGGCTTGACTGCACGAATGTCATCGAGCCATTGGTCACCGCGATCACCGCGATCTCGCTGGACCACACGCACCTGCTCGGCGACACGGTCGATCTGATCGCACGTGAAAAGGCCGGCATCTTCAAGCCCAACGTCCCCGCGCTGACAATCAAGCAAGACGAAGCGGTCACAGAAGCCCTCGCCCAGTGCGCAAGCGAGACCGGCACACTCCTCGAAACCACCGGCAGCGAGATCGACTTCTCCTACCGCTTCGAGGCCAACCGCGAGCTCGGCCCACACTGCCGCGTCTGCGTCAACACCGAGACATCTAAGTTCGAGCACTTCGCCGTGCCGCTCAAGGGCGAGCACCAGGCACACAACTGCGCGTTGGCACTTGCGGTGCTCGACAAGCTCAAGGCCCACGGCTTCCACTTCGAAGAACAAGCCCTGATCCGTGGCCTGGCCGCGACCACGCTGCACGGCCGGATGGAGTTCGTCCACGAAAAGCCGCGCGTCCTCATCGACGGCGCACACAACGCCGCGTCTATCACCGCACTCATCAAGTCGCTCGGTGCACACGTTCAGTACGACTCGCTCGTCATGGTCTTTGGCTGCGGCCAAGACAAGGACATCGAAGGGATGCTGCAACAGGTCGCGCTTGGTGCCGACAAGATCATCTTCACCGAAGCGAAGGGCAACCCGCGTGCGGTCGAGACCGGCGATCTGCTCAAACGATTCACCGAAGTCTCTGGCAAGATGGCACAGACGGCAGACAACCTGCCTGACGCGCTCAAGCTCGCCTCGCACGCCGTGTCCCGCGAGGACCTGATCGTCGTCACCGGCAGCTTCTACCTCGCCGGCGAAGCCCGCAAGTACTTCCTCGATGCCGCCGGCAAATCACGCCCCCGACGCTAAGAAGAACAACACATCAAACACAAAAAGCCCCGCTCATCAGGCGGGGTTTTTTATATTCAGTCTGTACCGCGTGAGGCGGGGTTCACCGTCGCCGTTGCATCATCGCAAACGCGCCTAGGCCGAGCAGGCTTAACGAGCTTGGCTCGGGGACGACCGTGACAAGCCCGGCCCAGTCGTTGGTGTCCTGGAAGCCGTCGGGCGTGTAGCCTAGGCTCGCCAATTCGCCGCCGTTGAGCGTGACATCTTCGCCTACGAATTCGCCGGTGCGTGGGTTGAACCAACGGAGCGTGAAGACATCGCCGTCGTAGTCGGTGAGGTCGAGGGTGGGCGCGTCGCCGTTGTTGTCATCGTTGGAGCCGTCGGGCAGGTAGAAGGCATACTGCTGGCCGAGTATGGCGAAGACTTCCGCCCCGCCGAAGTCGCTGTCTTCTCCGACGAGTAGTTCGTCGTGGGGGTCCATGAGCCAGAACTGTGTGTTGTCTTGAAGGAACGTCCGGGCGTGTGCCGTCTGCTCCCAGACGTCTTCGTACTTTCGGAAGTCTTCGAGGGATTGATCTTCATTGCGGACGAACCACTCGACCCCGCCGCCGGAGAGGTAGATGTCCCAGATCATTTCCTTGCGGACCTGATCGGCGGTGAGGACGCTGAGCGACTCGGGCTCATCGACCATGATCGAGATGGGTCGGCCCTTGTCGATGCTGCGTTGCCTGAGGTACTCGACCTCATCGCCGATGCCGCGTTCGTTGTAGTTTTGATACGACGTCAGGCTAAAGCGGGCGTCACCAAAGAACGGCTCCCACTCGGCGCGTTGCCCCGGGCCGGGCAGGTCGGTGTGCTGATCGGGGAACTTGGTGTTGTTTGGCCAGTCGCCGTAGTTGCCGTTGTGCACGCTGATGCCGTGGTCGTACGGGTCGAGGTCTTGGATGTACTGCGCGAATTCCTTGACGGTGTTGGGCGACAGTTCGCCGTCGCCGTTTCGGCTGCGGTTGTACTCTTCGCTGATGTTCCATTGCAACGCGTTGTGATGGCCAAAGCGTGCGATCATCTCGCGATAGAAGAGCTTGCGTTCGTTGCCGAGCGTTGCGTTATCGAGTTCGAGTTTGTTCGCGGTTTCCGCCTCGTTGAGCACGACATTGAGGTTGATGCCTTGGGCTTGTGCGTGGGCGAGTGCGATCTCCCACTGCGCGAGCTTGGAGACATCGAAGCGGGTGTTGTCGTTGGAGGCGCTGCCGTTGACATTGATGGGGGATTGATAGGGGTAGGTATCCTTGCCGTCGCCGCCGATGTTCATTGGCAGGAAGTAGACGGAGTTGACTTGTTTCTCGCCGAGGTAGTTCAGTGCCCCGATGAGGTTTTGTCCGGTGCGGGTGCTGGAGCCGCCATTGGACGCTTCGTTGGTCCAGTTGGGATCGCCCACGTTCCAATCGCCGGCGTGGGGTGCGTATTGATGTTTGAAGTTAGGCGTGTTGTCGAAGCCGGAGTAGCCGAGGAGGTTTTCCGGACTGTCGGCTCCGCCTTTGAGGAAGTACCCGCCGTCGCGGAACTTGAGGTAGTGGCCACCAACGTATTCGAGCCGACCTCTGCTTAAAAAGCCCGGCGCGTTGGTGTCTAATGCCCCGACGGAGAAGCCGCCGGTCGAGCCGTCGAAGGCGGTCGCGGTGCCTGCGTTTGCGTTGAGATCGACCGCGACGTTGTTGCCGGTGCGGAAGGAGGTGGTGTAGCTCCACTGGCCGACTTGGTCGGGCGTAAATCGGGTCCGCCAAACATCGCCCGCTCCCCCGCCGTTGCCGTCGCCATCGTAGAACCCGGGGACGACGTAGGTCGTGCCGGTGTCGGCGTGCTGGAACGTCACATTAAGCCGATAGTCCGTGAACGGGTTCGTCACGGCGGACTCGCTCGTCGTCGGCCCATTAAAGTCGAGCTCATAAGTATGACACTTAGAAACGTCCTGAGCCAAAGTGGGCAAGGCCAGCGCCACGCATCCCATCGAAAGAAAGACAGAGGCACGCGAGACGAAGTGGTTTGGCATGAGTGAGACCTAGGCGAGTAAAAAGAATCGAGCCCTGTTTGATTCA
>JBGCDC010000408.1:0-9506 GCA_045105055.1 Phycisphaeraceae bacterium
ACCGGCCTATTGCTCTTCTTTCTTGAGCTTATCGCGCAGTTCGTAGAACGCGCTGCGGGCGGTTTCGCGAACTTCCGGGTCAGAGTCGCTGCCGCGTTTTTGTAGGGCACCGAGCGCTTTGACGGAGCCGACTTCGAGAAGGACTTCAATGCAACCTAAACGAACCTTGGCGTGCTTGGAGCTGAGGTGCTGGATCGCTGGTGCTTCGCCGTGGGCACCCAACGCGATCAGGCTGTCGGTCACTGCGTCGGTCTCGAGCAGGTACCAGTTGCCGATGGCTTTGGCAACGTTTTTAGCCTGCTCGTCATCGGCTTGCTGACCGGCGAGCCTCATCGCCGCCGCAAGCGTCGTGCGGTTAGCGCGCTCGTCTTTGAGCAGGTCCATGTACATCGGCACCACCGAGGCGTCGCCCCAATTCGCGAGTACGCGTAGCGTCGCGGTATCCAAGCCACGGTTGTTACGTTCCATCCACTTGAGCACCGCTTGGCAAACGTCGGCCTGTCGTTCGTCGTCCTCCTCGGGCTCGGTATCGGCCAGCGCAAACATCGCACGCGCGGTCTGACTGCTGCTAGCGTTAGTATTGATAAGGCGTAAAAATTTTGCTGGCGGGTCATTGTGTGTCGGGTCCACTCTAGCGAGCGCTTGCTCGGCACCGTTTTTCACACCCGAGTCTCTATCATCAGCCAGCTCGGTCAACAGGTCGATACTCTTCTCCGTTGCGATCGGCACAAGCAACATCACGGCCTGGCGACGCCCAGTGCCACTCATGCGATCGCGTTGTTGGAGTAGCTCGACGAGCGCGTCCTCCGCATACTTCGACATCGGCTCACGCTCCATGGCGTCGGCCACTGCCTGCGTTCTATTCGCCGTCATCCCGATACGGATAAGCAGCTGCGCCGCGCGGAACTCATCGATGCGAGTCACGTGCTCGATCACCAGCGGATGCACATAGAACCTGCGCCGGTCCATCGCCTCGCCGATCTTATGCAGCCCTTGGTCCGGCGTGCAACGGCTCAGCAGCTCCAACGCGTCGCGCATGTGTGGGGATTGGCCACGCGTCACAACCGCTATCGCAGACTCTGCCGCAGAAGATTTTTGAGCAAGCGACAATCGGGTGCCCTCGTTTAGCAACACCGCCAAGCCAGCTTCTTGTTGCTCTTCATTAGGCCAGGCAACAAACCGGATCGCTTCATCAATCGTCGGCGGCGGCGTCTCTCTCGGCACCGGTAAAACCCGATCGGGGGTCACTGTCGGCCGAGTCGGACGGGTGGTTTCGTTAGTCGGGCGGGTCCGATCAGGAGGCGTGGATCGTGCGTCGCGCGGCGGGCTTTGATCGCTTTGCGCGACCTGCGCTGGACGATTTTCTTTCGCGATCGACGCGGGCTCACTGGGCAACAGCGCATACACGCCAAAGCCCGAGAGAAACAGTACCGCGACACCCATGACGCCTTGGAACATGAGCGCACCGACCAGACCTTTGGTCGAGTGCGTTTCTTCCTGCACCGGCGTGCTGTCGTCCACGCCGATTTTCTCGAGCAGTTCATCAAGCGCATCCGGTTCGTCAGGCTCGGGAAGGCGAGCGAGGCCCATCACTTTCTCAACGCGCTCCGCGTGATGGCACAGGCGACCGATGATGCGCTCGCGGAGGTCAACAAGCCGAGCGGACATATCCTCTGCGACGTAATAGATGTCCGCAAAGTTGTCTTCGGCAGGCGGCTTCTCGCAGATCGCCTGGGCCATGGTGACTTTGCCATCGCCATGAGAAAACGGGTACTGCTGCTTGCCGAGGATGCGCAGGATGTCCTTGATTTCACCGCTCGTGTCTTTCGCGGTTTGCCTCAGCTTGTCGACGAGGCTTGGGCTGATCACGCCTTGGACGATGAGGTGCAGCGCCATGGCCAAGACGTTCGCGCTGACGCGCAAGTTGTCGGCACTCTCTTGGATATTCGCCAGCGCTTGGCCAGCAGGCACGAGCGCATCGATCTCTCGCCATATTTTTTCAGCGCGTTTCTCGCCGAGCCGATCGGTCACCTTCGGGTGCTTAAGGAGCGCGAAGTCAAGCTCCATACGCTTGATCAACTCGCTGTTGTATTCGCACACCTCGTTCTCGAGTTCATCAACCTGTGACACCTGCTCGCTGACCACTCGGCTAAGCCCAGCAGCACTGCCCGCGTCGAGCCCCATCGCTTTCTAGTCGCGGATCTCAAAGCCAGCCTGCGTCGCGACGTGTGCCTGACGAGACTGGACTAACTTGTCTTGCGCCTCTTGGTACTTGCGCATCAACGGGAAGGCCTTGGCCCGCATATCGCGCGCCCGATCGCGCAGATCACGCACCTGCCCCAATGCCTCCTGTGGCGAGTCCGGCATCCGCAACCCACGGTACGACGGGAATACCGGGAGCATCAGTAGCAACTCGCTCTGGCAAAAACGCCCTGCTGCGCGACGCGCTTTGTCCGTCGCTTCGAGCTCAGCGATCAATCGCGACGAGTCGGTCAGGTGCTTGGCGTCGTAGTCCTTGCCGATGACTTCTTTGTAGAGTGCTTCGCTGGCATCTTGGCAGAGTTTTTCGAAGTTGCGGAATAGGCCGCGTGCCGGGCGATCGTCGTGGATCAGGCCCTTGCTATTCAATGCTCGAGCGGCATCGATGCGCTTGCCAGTGAGCGGGTGGGTCGAGAAGGCTTCTGCGTGGCCTTGGTCTTCACCGCGCAAGAGTTTTTTTCGCTGCTTGTCGTCCATACGCCTAGCACGCGTGACAACCATCGCGGGAAGATCGTTGGGCAGTCGCCGGTCACGGTAGAACTGTTGTGCGTCTTCGATGGCTTGCATGCCAGCGTGTCCCAGCACGATGGTTTCGCGCATCGTCTCGGCAAAGTGTTCGGACCCAGTCGTGTGGGCCATGAACTGGTCGGCGTCAAACTCAAGCTGTCGAGCAACCATGCGCGTGACCAAGTGGCCGACGATCATGACGACGTAAAACACTCTGCGGATTGCGACGATCACAAACCGGATGAGCTTGAAGAGGTGTCGGATGATGGGCGGCGCACCATCAGCCAACTGATTGATCAATCGATCGAAGCGGTCCTCGCCTAGTGCGACCTCGGTAAGCCAGCCGCTAACGAAACCGATAACGATGTTTTGCTTGACCATTGAGCCTTGGCTGAAGTGGCCCAGTTCATGCGCGATAACGCCCGCAAGTTGACGGACGGTCATTCCGCCGATGAGCGGTAGGCCGAGCGTCAGCGTTAGCGGTCCGCTGGTCGGGCTCATACCGCCAGCAAAAGATGCGCTAGCATTCGGATGGACATCGACAAGTACACGGTCGGGCTCTGGCGCATCAATGCACTTCGCCAGCGCTCGAATGTACGCGAACAACTCAGGCTGATCTGAATCGGTCAGTTCGATCGGCGGGGCATGCTTGCGACGCAGCGGCAGTAAGGGCTTGATCAAAAAAATCAATACAAGCACAACACTGGCTGACAAGCAAACCCAAAACGTGTCGAAGATGTACGACCCGATGAATCGGTCCGGTAGCGACATGAGCAGCCGAACCGTAAGCCAACCCCAGGCGAGCGTGATCAAAACATAGAGCCCGACCATGACCGCAATGACAAATGCCGAGAGCATAACGGCGCTCTCGAGGCTCGCCGCGGTCTGAATAGGCGGAATGGTCCCCGTCGGCAGCGCGATGGGCCGATCTTCTTTCGGCGAATTTTTCATCAGTTGTCGATCCCTCAAAACCCTCTGGAAGCCCCGGCGACAGAAGTGCAATCGCACAAGAAATGGCCGAATGCATGATAGTTAAAACACGCGATCAATCAATCCGTTTGCGCGAGGAGGGATGACATGCACCCCACGCGCATAAGAGCAGATTGAATCAAATGAATTAAGCGCAGAAAAAAACCCGCGTCAGCAGCCGTTAGGCGCCGACGCGAGCTTCCGGGGGCAAAGTAGTATGAAACAATTATAGTCCATCCAGATTACGAAGTCAAGCTTTCCGCTAACACAATTTTAATAAAACGCTTAAGTCATTATTTTTAAATACTTTAAGGATTTATTTTAATTCACAATATGCCGTAGAAACGTCACCAAGCAGCGATTCGAGGTCTTCTGGCATCGAATTTTTGCCAAAACGGGCCTCGATCGCGCCGCGGTGACGCTCAATCAATACGCCCGCACGGTCCAGCCCGATCGCACGCTCAGCATCACTTAGCTCGTCCATTTGACGCAGCGCGAACCACACCGCCTGCAGCGTGATAATGTCTGTCACCGACTGACGCACTAGGCCCGGCTGGCCCTCCTCGGGCAACGCCACAGCGCTTCGCGCAAAGTCGGACCACCGCGCCAACAACACCGCCCACGTCAGGCGATCGGGTTCAAGAGGCTCAACATTCGACATAAGATGTAGCTCCATGCAATCGATGCAGTGTACGCAACTCGTGAGACTACTTTATTACTTCACAACTCAAACATTTGGAAATGAATCACATGATAAAGCACTGGATTGCCTGCGTGACCGCAGTGATGTTGTTCGCTGTACCGCTTGCTGTTGCACAAGAAAAAGCTCCGCCCGCGGATGCCAAGCCCGCACAAGACGTTGACCCCGTCGCAGAGGCGATCAAGACAATCAATAAAGAAGACAACGGCATCACCATCAACGCGGAGAAATCCTACGTCGATGTCGCGGCAACAGTTTGCCTGCGTCGTGGGGATTTCCTTGAAATGTTTGCCTGCACGAAGGATACGCGGGAGCACGAGTCGATCCTCGTGATCGATGCGGCGCCGTCGCAAATGCACCTTGGCCTGTTGTTGCTGGGCATTGAGCCGGGCAAGCCTTTGTCGTACGACCGAGCGTTTGACCCGCCAAAACTAGTCCCCGCGCAGGGCCCGGAGGTCGGCGTGTTCATCGTGGTCAAATTAGACAATGTCGAGCGTGAGATCCCCGCTAACCGCTGGGTCCAAGACAACAAGACCGAAGAGATGATGCAGGGCAACACCTGGCTCTTCGCTGGCTCGCAGTTCGCGGAGTTCCAAGACAAGCCGGTCTACCAAGCCGACCTCAACGGCTCAGCGATCTCGCTCGTAAACTTTGGCGACGACCTGCTCACCCTCCCCAACAAGATGACCGACGCCAACGAAAGCCACGGCAAAGTCTGGGCCCCTCGTACCAAAGCCATCCCACAGGTCGGGACCAAGGTGACCATTCGGCTCAGGCCGATCATTAAGGAAAAAGACGAAAACGCCGAAAATCCTCCACCACTGCCGGTCCCCAAACCCGCGGAATAGCCCGGTTTCACGCGCCTTAGCCCATCGGATGTTCTTGGTGGTGCAGGATGCGTGGAAAAACACGAAAACCCTGACCAATTCTCGATTTAGGGTTTGACATTGAGGGCTTGGCGCGCGACAATCTCTCGGCTGAACAACCTTCTTTAAGGGAATTGCAATGATCCGTACCGCACTACTCGCTTCGTGTCTCTTCGCCTCGACCTTGGTCTTTGGCGGCTGCAGCAACACCATCACATCCGACGACCTACGCGACAACTGGACGCCAGAGCTCAAGTCCGTCACGCTGTCCGAAGAAGAATACGACAACTTCCGCTCGCGTCACCGCCACAACACTTGGCGACAAATCCACGACGACTGGGCGATGATCTGGCTGGAGAACCGCAACCTCCGCCTGACCGAATACGATCTCCCCTGATCGAACCCACACACTTGAACCAAACGAAGCCGAGGCACCAAGCCTCGGTTTTTTTTATATGCGGCAAAGGCTTTATCGCTTGATCGAAATAAGCGCGATCCTAGAGCCGCTTGCGTGATTGATCTCCACTTCGATCACGGGTTTGATGCAGCCGCCGCGTCACCACACGGGCGGACGACTCGTCTAAAATCGATCCATCGTATTGATCGCCAAGCCGAATCGGTCGCGTATCTCAACCCCTTTACCCGGCCGTGGCCCTGCGGCTAAAGAGTCAGCGGAAGAAGAAAAAAGACGCAAGATGCTTTAGCGCGTCTCGGCTATTCATCCCCCGCCTTGCCATACGGGTTCTCGTACCAGATGACACCAAGATTCGTGGCCTCTTCGCAGGTGAGCACATCCAGATCGCCATCTCCATCAAGATCGATCAGTTCAATACGATCAAACTTAGCTCCCTCTGTGCCAGAGATGTCGTGGGCAGGCCAGTCTTCGCGATGCTTGCGTCGATCAGCGCGGATCAAAGCAATGCCGGGCTTATCTCTTTGGCCTTGGGTGTTGTGGGAGACGACGAAGTCTAGGTCGTGGTCGGCGTCAATCTTTCCGACCGCAACAGCTTTACCATGGCGCACGCCGAAGGGGTTGGGTATCGCGATCGTCGTGATATCTCGGTAGGCTCGGCTCAGGTGGTTATGAGCAAACAGCCTGACCTCGCCGTCACGCGTTGCCGTCACCCAATCAAACCCGTGACCAGGAATCGTGGCAGCAAACATGTACTCGCCCTTACCCATCTCGATCTCGAAAGACGCCCAGCGATCACGGTGGTAACCCAGCGTGTAGATGCCGCGGTGCTCGCCCTTCCGGTCCGTAATTAAAGCGTTTGGCCAGTCGCTAGTGACAGGCTCGATCGACATGATCCAACCCGCATCACGAATCTTGTGGTATCGCCATGCCTGCAAGTCGCGCGGGTCTTCAGGTGACTCGAGCCAACCGACCGCTGCGCCCTTGCCTTTTGAACCAACCATTAAGTCCGTGCCACGCTCACCATCGATCTGCATCGGCAAGCAATACATCCACACCTGCTTGCCCGCCGTCGCGGGGATCGGTTCGGTTTGCCACGCATCCTCATCCAAAAGCTTCGCTTGGTCCTTAGGCCCCCAGTGCACGTACATCGTTTTGGTTTTACCTTCGCAACTGGAGACGACGTCCATCGTGCCGTCGTTGTCGAGGTCGACGAGGACCGCGTCTTCGACGTTGTTGACTTTACCGACCGTCACGGCCGGCCACTTATCCTTGGATTTCTCCGGACCCGGATTGAGGTACAGCCGAACGACGCCACCCTCTTCCCAGCCGGTGACGATATCCATCAGACCGTCACCGTTGATGTCGCCAAGGCGAACGCCGTCGGCACCCTTTGAACTGTTATCAATCGTGTGACGGGGCCAAGGACCTTTGTGCTCAGCGTACAAAGTGAAAGCGATAAGCAAACAGCCAGCAGTCAAGATCGATCTGTATCGCAGTCGCATGATCTGATTGTAGATCGATTGTTTCACTTGATGTGTAGCGGGCGACGCGCAGCGTACCGTGGCAAACTAACTCGGAATGGTGCGCATCACCCGCTACACGCGAAAAGAATGCGTACTAAAGTCTTACGCCAGGATCGGGTCGATCAGTCGGCCATGGACATCGGTGAGGCGGATGTCTCGGCCCGAGAAGCGATAGGTCAATCGCGTGTGATCGATACCCAAGAGGTGAAGCATCGTCGCGTGCAAGTCGTGTATTTCATAGCGATCGTCGACGACCTTGTAGCCGAAGCTGTCGGTTTGACCCGCGACCGTGCCGCCCTTGATCCCGCCACCGGCCATCCACATGGTGAATGCTGTCGGGTTGTGGTCTCGGCCGTTGCTGCCTTGTGCGAAAGGCGTGCGTCCGAACTCGCCGCCCCACACCACGAGGGTGTCGTCGAGCATACCCGTGCGCTTGAGATCTTTGAGCAGTGCCGCAATCGGTTGATCGACCGCCAGCGCGTTGTTCTCATGGCCCGACTTCAAGTTGCCGTGCTGGTCCCAGCGGTCACCGCCAACCTTCGGGCAGGTGAGTTCGATGAATCGGACGCCACGCTCGACCATCCGCCTAGCAAGCAGGCATTGGCGAGCGAACGTCGCGGTCTGTTTATTCTTGTGGTCCAAGCCGTAGAGCGCTTTGGTCGCTTCAGATTCATCACCAACATCCGCCAACTCTGGTACCGCACGCTGCATGCGATAGGCGGTCTCGTAGTTATTGACCGCGGACTCGAGCGCGTCATCGCCGCCCACGCTTTCGAGCATCGCACGGTCGAGCGCACCGACAAGGTCGAGTTTTGCCCGTTGATCTTTGTCGTTCTTCTCACGCGGCTGAATATTCGCGAGCGGCACATTGCTAGGCGAAAGGACCGAGCCTTGGTAGGACGCGGGCAGGAATCCGGAGTTGAAGTTGTCGAGGCCGCCCGGCGGGATGAGTCCGCCGTTCAGCACCGCAAAGCCAGGGAGCGAATCGTTCTCCGTACCCAGACCGTAACCAAGCCATGCGCCCATCGACGGTCGGCCTTGGATGCCGTGCCCAGTATGCAAGAAGTAGTTCGCACTGGTGTGCTCAGCGAACTTACTCGTCATCGATTTAACAAACGCGATGTCGTCCACGCAAGTCGCAACATGCGGGAACAGATCGCTGACCCACGCGCCGCTCTGGCCGTACTGATTGAACTTCCATGGCGAGGGCATGATCGTGCCGTTGTTGTCGAACTGTGTCGGCTCAACACGCCCGAGCACATCCTTCGGGTTCTTGCCTCGATGCTTCGTGAGGTCGGGTTTGTAATCGAAGGTGTCGACCTGCGACGGGCCGCCATCCATGTAGAGGAAGATGACGCTCTTGGCCTTGGGCGTGTGGTGGCCGGGCCGTGGCGCGAGGGGGTTATTCGTCATCGCTTGGCTTAGCGGCGCGCCGAACGACTTATCCGCCATGAGTGCAGCAAGCGCAACACCCCCGAAGCCCGACGCGCAGCGCGTCAACATCTGTCGGCGAGTCATCGGTGATTTGATGTAATTATTACAGTGATGGCCCATCGCGAAACTCCTAGCGTCGGTTCTTACCCCCCTCCCTCAAGGGAGGTGGATTCAAAACATCATCTAACTAACGGACGTAACTAAAGCCCTTGAGATTAAACATCGCGTGAGACAACTCACGCCACGGCCCAAGGTCCGTCATCAACTTGTCTTCGGGTAGATTTAACTGCGCGGCGGACGACTTCAAAAAGCCTAATGCCGCACCACGCTCGTCTGCAGATGGTGCACGCCCGATCGCCTTCATAAACATCGCGTCCACACGCTCAGCGGCATCCGACCGGCCATCCTTCAGCATCGCCTGAGCCCACTTGTTGGCTTGGTCATGCACGAACGGATCGTTCATCAAGGTGAGCGATTGCGCGGGGACGTTCGATTGATTACGTCGACCGACAGTACTGAACGGGATCGGCGTGTCGAAGGTCAACATCATCGGCGAGAGGAAGTTTCGGCGGACGCTGATATAGATGCTGCGTCGCCCCTGGCCATCCAGCGGGCCTCCCTTAGGCCTACCTCGGCCCTGCATAAATTCAGTGAGGTGTACCCCGACCGGCGGGCCGAACTGCTTTTCATTCAGCGATCCCGCAACATACAAAATCGAATCGCGCAGGCTCTCAGACGTCATCCGCCGAATGTTCTGACGATGCAGCAGCAGGTTCTGCGGGTCCTGCTCTTCGACCGCGCTGCTGTTGCGGTCGCTGGTGCGTTGATAGGCC
>JBGCDC010000409.1:0-4118 GCA_045105055.1 Phycisphaeraceae bacterium
CAACACGCCCAACGATCAATCCATCGCCAAGCAACCAGACGACCCATCGCAACCTAGCGAGCAACCCGCGGTAGCTACCAACGATCAAACCAATGACCGCCCGACTGACCGCCCGAAGGTCGAGCTCGGCAAGCTGATCGCCAGCGTCAAAACCACCGCAACCTCGCCCGCCAACAACTTGACCGCGACCGTCAGTGAAGTCCCCGACACGCTCAGCATCGACCGACTGTTTGACCTGCTCGATGGCTCGGTACCCGACCTCAAAAAAATCCTCGCCCCGCTCCAGCCCAAAGACGAACAGAGCCGGGCCTAACCTAAAACCAACGCACACCAAACCGCAACTAGACCCTTGGAGCACCCATGCTAAACCTACGAAGCACCACACGATTCACCACCGCACTCACCCTCGGCGCAGCACTACTCCTGCAGGCCCCGGCCTGGGCACAATCGCCCGCCGAGCTTGCCCCAGCCGACACGCCTGTCTTCATCCACATCAATGAGCCCGCCGACTGGTTCGGCGATCTGACGGATGGCCCGCTCGGTGAAAAATGGCGATCCATGATCGAAGAAGCAGAAGGCTCTGGGGATCTGCTCGCAGCACTGGACATGAATGTAGACCAGTTCATGGACGCCTACTTCGGCGGCGACGTCGTTGTCCTTAGCCAAGGCGATGACGAAGAAGGCAACGAATTGCCCAGCGTCCTCTTCACTAAAGTGAGCCAGGTCGACCGTGCACACGCCGTCGAATCTCTCGCACTTAAACTCCAAGGCGACATCGCAGGCAACCCTGTCTACTCCGGCGATGACGGCGACGGCTACATCGTCATGACCGACGAATGGGTCGCCATGTGTGACCTCAAATCCTACGCATACCTTCAGGCCATCCTCACACAGCCTGCCAACACCCCGCGATTGGCCGACACGGACACATACGCGAAGTGGACCAAGGAACTGCCCGCAGATCGCGCAATGACCCTGCTCGCCATTGAAAGCAAAGACTCGCAGCACGCCATGGGCATCGTCCGCAAGGGCAAGGGCATGGACGCGACCTACCTCGGCATCTCACCTGATTATGACGAGATGATGGCGATGCTCGGCGAGACCAGCGTCGCAGAGTTCGGCCCGCTTCCCGTCGAAACCATCTCCGCGATCACCTTCAACATCGAAGCCAACGAAGACTCCCGTCCCGGCATGGACAAGCTCAACATGCTGCTCAACGGCAAGTCGTTCGTCGACGGCGTCCTGCCCAAGCTCGACGCGCCGACGGTCTTCTTCATGGGCTCGGTCGCAGGCAACGCCGTGGACCCAGCGGTCAGCGTGCAGGTCCCCGTCACGGGCATGGCCTTTAAGATGAACGACGCCACCGCCGCAGCCGACATGAACATGATGTTCGACAACGTCGTCATGCTCAGCAACGTCGCGGTCATGGGCTTCGAAGCCGGGATGATCCCGCAGCGCGTCGGCGACTACAACGGCAGCAGCTTCAAAGTCGCGGAAGTCGGTAAGCCCATCGCCCAAGGCCTAAAGTTCCCTGAGCTCGCACCGATCCAGATCGTCTACGGCGTCATCGGCGACTACTACGTCGTCTGCACCCAAGAAGCATTCTTTAAGCAAGCCGTCGACGCGAACAAGGCTGGCAAAGCCATGCGGATCGAGATCGAAGGCAAGCCGCACCGCCTCGCTCAAACGCCCGTCCTCGCTATGAACGCTCAGCCGGACCGCTTCGGCTCGCTCATGCTCTCGTGGATCAAGCTGCTCGACGAGAAGGGCCTACCCGAAGCGATCGCTGGTGAGAACGACGTGCCGATCAAGACCGAGCACGCCATGGACGTCGTCCGCATGCTCCAGCAGTACTCGCTGGTCAAGATGCAGGTCTGGACCGGCGAAGACGGCTTGGTCATAGGCCGGGCACAGCTCACCGCACCGCAGTAAACCGCACACCAACACGCATACCCGCGTAAGAGTCTTCGGGAACGCCGCTGATCGGCGGGGGTTTTTCATAGCCACGCCCCCCATCCTCTATACTTTGACCATGCCTGCTGAATCAAACAACCTACCGAAACGCACCGAAAAAATCGGCCTGTCCCCCGGCACGTTCGACCCGATCACCAACGGCCACCTCGACATCATTAAAAGGGGACAGTCCCTTTTTGATCGCCTCATCGTCGCCATCGGGACCAACCCCGCCAAGCGGTCGATCTTTTCGCTCGATGAACGCGAAACCATCATCACCGAACTCGTCGAAGAGCACTGCGGACCGCAGGTCGAGGTCGATTCGTTCGAGGGGCTCACCGTGGACTACGCACGATCCATCGGCGCGACCGCGATCCTGCGTGGTCTGCGTAACGTGACTGATCTCAACTTTGAGTTTCAGCTCGCGCTGACCAACCGTGCGATCGCCGAGATCGAAACGATCTTCGTGATGTCTGGCGAGTCCTACGGCTTCACCAGCTCGACGCTCATCAAACAAATCGCGGCCGGCGGCGAGATCGATCGCCTCCACCCGCTGCTCCCCGCCAACGTTCTCGAACGACTCAAGCAGAAAAAAGAAGAGCTCGGCGGCACCCTGCCGTGGAAGCACATCGACCACCTGACGGGAGAGTGAGGATTTGGGGATTGGGATTTGGGGCGATGCGATTTACTATTTTGTATCGTCGTCATTGCCACTCATTTCATACAAACCTGATACCTTGGTTCCCCAGCTCCTAACCCCTAAAACCCAACTCCCAAACCCTCCCATGGACTACCGCATCATCAGCATCGGTGCGCTGAGCACCAACGACCTCTGGGACAAGCAAGGCCCAGCCCGCACCGCGCACGCCACCACCACGCTTATCCGCAGCGGCAAGAAGACGATCCTCGTTGACCCCGCGCTGCCGCCACAAGTGCTCGTGCCTAGGCTCGCCGAGCGCAGCGGGCTCGGTCCGGAAGACATCACCGACGTGTTCCTCACCTGTTTCCGCCCCGCGCACCGCTACGGCCTCGCCGCTTTTGCCGATGCAAACTGGTACATCAGTGAAGCAGAACGCGAAGTCGTCGGCCGAGAATTGCTATCGCGCTACGAACAAGAAGAAGGCGACGAAGACGTCCGCGATCTACTCAAACAAGAAATCGCGGTCTTGCAAAAATGCCAAGCCGCGCCAGACACCCTGGCCGACCAGGTCGATCTGTTCCCGTCCTATGGCTACACGCCGGGCACCTGCGGCTTGCTGCTCAGCCTGAACCGATCGACCACCGTCATCGCAGGCGACGCCGCGCCAACCATCGAACACATCGAGCACGGCAGAGTCCTTAAGGGCAGCTTCGACATTGAGCAGGCCCAAGAGTCACTCAAAGAGATTCTTGAAGTCGCCGACGAGATCGTGCCAGGCCACGACAATGTGACCGTAAATCCGATGCGCGGACCGTTTTAATATCCCCGCCACGCATCAAGGCCAACGCACAATCAAGTCCGCGTGTCGGCTGCGCTGCGTGATGAAGTTTGCATTTAGTTGATCGCTTGACGCGTACCACTGCTTCGCCGCTTCAGCGGTTCTGCCAAAGCGGATGTGCCGCTCGATCGTCTGACGCTTGGCACGCTCCGCAGGGATGTCGATCCACACACGCAAGTCTGCAAGATCATCGATGACGGTCCAAGGCAGCTCGTCCAGCAACAAGTAGTTGCCCTCGGTAATGATGTATCGCGTCTGTTGATCGGCGGTGTGCTCTGGCTTACCCGTAAACACCGGCTCATCCATCCCGCGATTAAACGTTGGCAAACTCACACGATTACGCGCATCACGGGCCTGCGCAAGATGCTTGAAGTATTGCTGCGCCTCGAACGTCTGCACCGCACCTTTGCGATTGCGTAGGCCCAGGCGGACCAGTTTGTCATTGGTCATGTGGTAAGCATCCATCGGCAAACCCACCGCCGCGCCGGGCTGCGCCGCGTTAATCAAATTGAGCACCAATTTGGCGAGCGTGCTCTTACCACTACCCGGCACTCCAGCAATCGCGAGGATCGCTCGCTGCGTGCTTGGCGGCTTACGCTGAATCAGTGCTTTAACTAGTTGTGCGATGCCCTTGTCATCGAGTGTGATGATCGACGGCGGGTGCGTTGGCTCGTTAAGCGGCATAGA
>JBGCDC010000410.1:0-16196 GCA_045105055.1 Phycisphaeraceae bacterium
AGCAACGCGGCACGCTTCTTCTCGTCTTTGATCCGTTTAAACAAACCATCTTTTGTGTTGCGCTCTTTTTCTTCCGCGTTTAAAAGTTGCGTGGTCAGGACGGCCTTGTCTTTAATACTGACCTTGACGTGGATGTGCGGGGTTCGGCCGGTGTAGGGCACGGGCTTGATGGTGCGGAAGTAATACTCGCCGGTGCTTGAAGTGAGAAATCGGCCGTAGCTTTGGAAGTGGCTGTCATGTTTCTCGCGGTTGCGATCGCGCGAGTGCATGTAGACGCCATTGTTGTCGCACTGCCAAATCTCGATGAGTGCGTTGCGTACCGGCTCGCCTTTGCTATCAAGGATACGGCCACCGAGGTGCGTGATCTGTCCGAGCGCGGGCGTCACGCTGTCGGTGATGCGGATCAAATCGTTGTCCGTATCCAATGGCAGCTTGTCAGGGTAGAACGGCCCCTCCGCCATCTTCGGCGTCACCGTCAACGCCTCCGCAAACACACCCGGCGTTGCATAGTAAGCCGCGCCTACAGCAAGCCCCTGGAGTACGCGTCGTCGATTCAACCATGCTGCCGGTGTCTCATTTGCATTGTTCATGACTCAGCTACCTTTCGATTTTTTACGACATAATCAGCGTATTGACCGCGACCCATCTTACAAGCACCAAGACATACAGTGCACACATCCACCAGGCGGCGACTTCCGCGGCCCGCCGCCGCCGCAGGTATAGCAATAACCCCACCCCTAGGCCGACGGCCGCAACCTTGTACAGCCCCAAGAGTATCGGCTTTGAGATCAAGCTATCCCCGATCGGGCTTAACTCAGCGAACTCGCCGGTCTGCTGAGCAATGAGCGTGAACGTCAAGTCCAGGCCATTGAGTAAAACCAGCAGGCCTATGAGCACAAAAACCACTTTACTTCGCCGACCACTCGTATCGACATGTCGCCAAACACGGTAGCTGCTGGACTCTTTAAGCGCATGCCGTTGGACTTGGAGCAAGACGCCGATCCCCGCAAGGACGCCACCAATGGCCGCCATAGGCATGATCCAGCTGAACCAGCCAATACCGGCCTCATCTGCCTCTCTCTCCCGAGCACGCTGATCGATCTCCTCTTGTACAACTTTGACAGCTTGATCCAAGCGGGGAGCCGGTTCGTATCGTTCGATAGTTGTTGCCCAGACCGCAGAATGCACGGGCCTTTGAACCATGGCGTTTAATACGACAACTTTCTGCGATTGCGGCTCATCGGACGCCATTGCTTGTACAAATTTCGGAAGCCGATGTCGACTAATCGTTGCGGCGTCGGTATCTGTAGCCATCACGACTAGGTTGCCTTCGATCAGCTGACGCTCGATCCGTGCCGCGTTAAACGTACCGCCCCGCCGTCTACGGCGATCTTGCTCGCCTCGGATGCCATCACCGCGACCCTCTGCTTGACCTTCGCCACGTCGTCCCCCCTCACGATTCCCTCCCGCGTTCTGATTCGTGGTCATCACGCGTTGGCCGTTTAAGAAGATGTCTCTCTCTTGGATACCGATGATGTAAGGTGGATCGATGAACTTCCCATCCAATACAACCCAGCCGCTCTCGATCGGAACACCAACGACAGCACCTCCACGACGCGATTCAGAATCAGCTTGTGACGAGTTGGCCTCGTTGTCTTGAGACGACTGAGCCAGTGTGGATGTGGGCGATAGCGCAAGCAGTATCAAAACGCTCAAACACAAAAAGAACACGAAAATCCGCTGGACATTACACCTAGTTTCCATGGGAATTCCAACGCAGCAGCGGCGCGTTTATTGCCATGAAATTTTTGAATCAACGCAGATCAGTATGACTTGGCCCAAATGACACGGGTCTTGCTGGGTTCGCCGGTAAAGATGCATTTGCCTTCGCCAGCAGCGTCGCCGAAGCCGCATCGCTCGAGTTCGCCATCGAGAGGGATGCAGCGGATGGTGACGCCGAGGTCTTTTTGGACTTGTTCTGCGATCGCTTCATCGCCGTTCCAGTGAGCGATCGCGAAACCGCCGTGGATGGGGATGATTCCCTCGCCTTCGCCGTCCTTAGCGTTGCTATTGCTTGGGGTGAAGTACTTGTAGAACTTGTCTTTTGCGTTAACGGTGCGCGTATGCTCAGCACGGTGGGCCTTGGCCTTTTCTAAGAGGCCGTCTTGGATGGCTTGTAGCGTGCTGGCGACGTTGGCGATGAAGAGTTCGCGTTTGACGCCGGTCTTTTCCTTTGGGCTAAGGTCACGCCGAGCCATAAAGACGCTGTCCTCGGCCATGTCGCGTTGGCCGACTTCCAGGCGAATCGGCACGCCCTTCTTGACCCATTGCCAAGTCTTGTCGCCACCACGCATATCGCGGTTGTCGAGTTCGACTTCGATCGGCCGACCCGCGAAGGTCTGGCCGCGCAGGTCTTCCGCGAGCTTTTTGCAATAAGCGAGGACCGCGTCGGGATCGTCGGCCTTAAACGTGATCGGCAGGATCACCACATGCGCAGGTGCAAGACGTGGCGGAACGATCAAGCCATCGTCATCGGCGTGCGTCATGATCAGCCCGCCGACGAGGCGCGTCGACACGCCCCAGCTTGTTGTCCAGCAGTGTTCGAGCTGGCCGTCGGCGCTGAGGTAGGTCATATCCTGTGCCTTGGCGAAGTTTTGGCCAAGGAAGTGCGACGTGCCTGCTTGCAGGGCCTTGCGGTCCTGCATTATCGACTCAATCGTGAACGTCTCAACCGCCCCGGGGAATCGCTCGCCCGCGGTTTTTTCACCTTTGATGACAGGCATCGCCATCACGTTCTCCGCGAAGTCCGCGTAGACATCGTGGATCAGCGCGGTCTCTTCCTTCGCCTCTTCTGCGGTGGCGTGCGCGGTATGGCCCTCTTGCCAAAGAAACTCAGCGGTACGCAGGAATAGCCGAGTGCGTAGCTCCCATCGCACGACGTTGGCCCACTGGTTGATCAGCATAGGCAGGTCGCGGTAGCTCTCGATCCATCGCGCAAACGCAGCACCGATAATCGTCTCGCTGGTGGGACGGACGACGAGGGGTTCCTCGAGTTCGCCCGCGGGTTTGAGTCCACCCTTGCCATCGTCTTCGAGGCGGTGGTGCGTGACGACCGCGCATTCCTTGGCGAAGCCTTCGACGTGCTCTGCTTCCTTCTCCAAGAAACTTTTGGGGATGAAAAGCGGGAAATACGCATTTTTATGCCCGGTTTTCTTGAACTCTGCGTCCAGAACCGCCTGCATATTTTCCCAGATCGCATAGCCCCAAGGCTTGATCACCATGCAGCCACGCACGTCCGAGTTCTCGGCGAGATCGGCGGCGCGGACCACCTGCTGGTACCACTCGGGGTAGTTCTCTTCACGGGTCGGGACGATTGCTGTTTTTTGCTTTGCCATGGGCGAGATTATCGCAGAAAGCCTTGACGATTACCTGACACAAATACGCGCTTTTGAATCGAAATGTAGATTTGAAGGGATCTGAGATCTAATCAACTGCAGTCGCATATCAACCGATGAATACGTAGAACAAAGACTGATGCGGGGCTTCAAAAGACAGTCCGCGATCCATGAGACTGAATCTGCACACGCAGTGAGCTCAACGGCACGACAATTCTGAACCGGCAATGCTTGAAGCGACGACTCGAATCTATGTCCGTGACCCCGAGCGAGAGGACGACCTCGTCCCCGCGGTGGTTTCGGAGACGCTGGGCCAAAAGATTATGGTCCGCTTTCTGCAACCCGTGTCGTTCAATCCCGGCGTCGATACCGTTGCCTTCTTCCACAATCAAAGCGACTGCTTCACCAGTGTCCCCTGCCAGATGCAGCGGATGTTCTCTAAGGGACAGTACCCCACCGGTGCACTGATCCTCACCGGCGAAGAAGAAGTCGCGGAGAACCGCAGCTCGTTTCGTATTGATGTCAACGACCGGAGCGTGGCCGCAACCGTTAACAACGAGGCAAAAGGCGAAGTCGTCAATATCAGTTGCGGCGGGATCGCGATCCTCCTCGAAAGCGACGCGTACGAAGAAGACAGCTGGCTCGATGTCATACTTCAGCATGATGGCAGTGAGCACCGCGGGCGCATGCAAGTACGCAGCAAGTTCAAGGATAAGTCCGGACGATTCCGCTATGGCTTGATGGCCGACCCTGCCGAGGCAAACCTCGCCAGTCAACTCACGCGCATCACGCAAGCCTTACAAGGCTTCGTAAAAGCAAGCCGCAAGAGCCAAGCCGAAGTAGAAAACAAGGCCGAGGCATCTCCATCGCAAAGCGAGGCTGAAGACCTAAGCGCCGCGGTTAAGACCGGCGCAGCAAAAATAAAACAAGCCAAACCCGTCGCACCTAAAGATTCGAATCGGATACATCAGCGCAACCCCTGGCCCGGCATGGCAAAGGTGTACGTCCGTGAAGAGCACAACATGCGCGTGCTCAGCGTCGACACCGGCGACCTCTCGCGAGGCGGTATCAGCTTCACCAGCCCGCAGTACATCTACGAAGGCAGCGAAGTACTTTTCGAAAAACCAATCACAGGCGGCTTCTTCCGCGTGATGGTCCAAATCAAAAACGTAAGGGTCTTAGGCGGCGGCGCACACCGCATCGGCGGACAGTTCCTAGGCGCCCCCTTGCAGCCCGGCAAGATGCCCGAAGCATTCCGGGACGCAGCGAACGCGGCGTGAGATGATGCGGCGTTGGGTGCCAAGGTCGATTTACAACGCAGTCGGCGGTGAAGGCCATGGTCCACCACGCCACCCCTTCGCACGGCCCGCTTAAGTGGGTCGGCCGTGGCACCCGGTCTCGTCAAAAACGAGCTTAATACTCGACGATCGGCAGATTGCTGATCGAGCCTTCGCCGGGATCGATTTGAGCTTGCGCGGCTTCGACGAGTGCGTCGGCGATCTTCTTGTCGCCGGTGATCGCGGCGATGATGGCTTCGATATCGTCGGCGACGGGGATCGGCTGATTGCTCAACTTACCGGAGGGGTCGCTGCGCGGCGCGCCCTGCTGAGCGGCCTTCATGTCGATGCCGGTGTGGTAATTCACTGTGGCATCGGGGTCTTTCAATAGGTGCCCGGTGAGGATGCAGACGACGCGCTCGCCAGGATCGATCACGCCCTCTTCGCGGAGCATGCGTGCGCCAGCGACGCTTGCCGCGCTGGCCGGTTCGCAACCAAAGCCGAACCGCCCGACCATCGCTTTGTGTTCAAGTATGGTTGCGTCATCGACTTCCCGGACGACGCCATCCATTACGTCGAGTGCACGCAATGCCTTGGGCAGGTTGACGGGTCGGCCGATCTCGATCGCGCTAGCGATGGTGTGCGCGTGATGATCGGCGGCGTCGAGCCCTGCAAAGTAGGAGCCGACTTTTTCGCGGTCGTATTTGCCGTCGTTCCATCGGACGCCGTGGTGGTTGTAGAGCTCGTGCAGCGGGTTAGCGCCCTGGGCTTGGATCACCGCGAGGCGCGGGATCTTATCGATTAGGCCGAGGTACTTGAGTTCCGCAAAGGCTTTGCCAAAGGCCGAGCAGTTCCCGAGGTTGCCGCCAGGAACAACAATCCAGTCGGGCACTTCCCAATTCAGTGCTTCGAGCACGCGGTACATGATCGTCTTTTGGCCTTCTAAGCGGAAGGGGTTGAACGAGTTCATGAGGTAGATGCCAAGTTCTTTGTGCTGGGTGACGATCGTGCGGAGGCTGCGCAGGCAGGCATCGAAATCGCCTTGGATTTGCAGGGTTTTTGCGCCGTAGTCCAGGGCTTGCGAGAGTTTGCCATAGGCGATCTTGCCGCTGCCGATGAAGACAATGCCGGTGCGCTGCGAAAGCGCGGCAAAGAGCGCGAGCGATGCGGAGGTGTTGCCTGTCGATGCGCAGGCGACACGCTGGGCACCGACGATATTTGCGTGGGTGAAAGCGGCGGTCATGCCGTTGTCTTTGAACGAGCCGGAAGGGTTGAGGCCTTCGTATTGCAGGAAGAGGTTGCCGGGCTTGATGCCGATCTCTTGTGCGAGCAGGCGTGCATCTTGGAGGTTGGTTCGGCCCTCGCCGACGGTGACGATGTCGCTCTCTTGTCTAAAGTATGGGAGTAGCTCACGGAATCGCCAGACGCCGGAGAAGTCCAGCGCCCCCGCTCCGCCTTCGCCTTTGGTCATCCAGCGGTGCTCAAAGAAGCCAAGCGACTTAGGCACGGGCAGCTTGTCCCAGTCGTACATGACGTCGAGTAGCGTCGCTCGGCCCTGCTCCGCGGCCTTGGGGCAGGTGACATGCACCTCATCAACGCTATACGTGTGGGGGGCTTCAGGGTCGATCGCTTGTTGGTACGCGGCATGGGTAGACATACGTCAATTCTATCACGCATCGTGTTCAAAAGATCATGACCGAGGGGGTCGGGCTTTGCACATAAGCCCTAATATGGTCCTGTCCCTGAGCTTCGTCGTCGCCACCGATTCGCAACTAACAAGGCCAAACCAATGACAAATAAGTTACTGACATTCATCCAAGCCTTCGTGATACTCACCGCCTGCTTCACGGGACAAACGGCCGCCGCAGCGCCCCCGCCCGTGCTGGATACGCAGGATCTCAAGGCTTATGTCGAAACCTTCAACCTGCATGACGAAGAGCTATATACAAATATCCCCAACAAAGACGCCTTCGCGTTCCTCAAGATAAATATTCCACTGTTCGACTGCCCTGATGTCGACTTCGAACGGACGTACTACTTTCGTTGGTGGACGTACCGCAAGCACATTAAGCAGACAGATGATGGCTATGTGGTGACCGAGTTTTTGCCGAAGGTGAACTGGTCGGGCAAGCACAACACGATCGTCTGCCCGGTCGGCCATCAGTTCTACGAAGGCCGTTGGCTACACAACCCCGAGTACCTCGACGATTACGCGGCGTTCTGGCTGCGTGGCGGAGGCAACGTCCGCGCTTACAGCAACTGGCTCACGGACAGCTACTACGCTCGGCACCTTGTCACGCCGAACGAGGATTTGCTCGTTGATCTATTGCCTGACCTGATCAAACACTTTCAAACGCTTGAGAAAGGCTGGAAAGGTCGCAGAGATTATTGGATCGGCCGAAACGACAACGGCCTGTATTTCTCCGTCGCCGACCGCGACGGCATGGAGGTTGGCATCGGCGGAGATGGCTTCCGCCCAACGCAGAACAGTTACCAATACGGCGACGCCTTGGCGATTGCAAGGATCGCACGCATGGCCGGGGACGAAGCACTAGCCAAGCAATACGACACAAAAGCGCTTGCGATCAAGGAAAAACTACAAACCAAGCTGTGGGATAAAGACGCGGGCTTTTTCAAAGTCATGAAGCACGACACCAAGCAACTCGCCGACGTCCGCGAACAGATCGGCTACACGCCTTGGTACTTCAACCTCCCTGACAAAAACGCGGGATACGAAGTCGCATGGAAACACCTGACGGACCCGCAAGGTTTCAAAGCCCCCTTCGGGCCAACGACCGCTGAGCAACGCCACCCGCAATTCAAGACCTCCTACACCGGCCACGAGTGCCAGTGGAACGGACCAAGCTGGCCGCTATCGACTTCGGTCACACTCACCGCGCTCGCCAACCTGCTCAACAACTACGACCAAGACGTGATCGATAAGCAGGCGTACTTCGACACGCTGCAAACCTATACCAAGAGCCACACGCTCACGCGTGAAAATGGCAAGGTTGTCCCGTGGATCGACGAGAACCTCAACCCGCACACCGGCGACTGGATCTCCCGCACCCGCCTCAAGTCTTGGAAAAATGACACGTGGGACCCGGGCAAGGGGGGCAAGGAGCGCGGCAAGGACTACAACCACTCGTCCTACAACGACCTGATCATCACCGGGCTGGTTGGCCTGCGACCACGGGCCGACGACATCGTCGAAGTTAACCCCCTGCTGCCCGCCGGTAAATGGGATTACTTTTGCTTGGACAACGTGCTGTATCACGGCCGAATCATCACCGTCATCTGGGATAAGACCGGCGATCGTTACCGCAAGGGCGCCGGCCTAACCGTCCTTGCCGACGGCAAAAAAATCGCTCATGCCAAAACCTTATCGCGCGTGACCGGCAAGCTGCCTTGAACAAAGCCGAAGCTAATGACGAAGGAGTCTCGGGATGACCTTGCAACAAGCTGGATTATGCGTCGGACTGATCGGGTTGCTTTGTCTTCCTTTAAGCATCGCGGCAGAGGAGGGCCCATCAGACAAGCCCACCCACGGCCTCGTCGGCCTACGCCCCATCCCCGCGAACGAGGCCGGGACCAAGCACAACCACGGCGGGTCGTGGGAAGGCATGCCCACCTTCGAGCAACAAAAGGGCAACTACCCCTTCGTCGCGGAACATATCGACACGCTCTACAGCTGGGTGCCCGACGGCGACTTCGAGACCAAACGCGTTTTCTTCGAGTACTACTGGGGCCTGAGTAAAGAGCGCGACGTCGCCGATCCCAGCAAGAACTTCCTCATCAAAACAATCAAGCAGTGGGAAGATCGCGGCGGCGAGATCGAACACATCTTGATCTGTCGCGAAGCTCGACTAGCGGTAAATCGTGGCTGGAAGGATGCCGAGCTTGGTCCGTTTAAGGAAGACGGGCGCATCCTCTCGGCCGACGATCTTCGCACGATCCGCAAGCTCTTTAAGCAAGCACATGAGAAGAAGCTAACTAAGCACGACGACTACAAGCTGCTGATCATGGTCGAAGAACCCTCGTTCTTCGCGACGGATCCCAAGGCGCAAAAGATCATCAAGATGACAAGCGGTGTCGCTTACGAAGCGCATCAGTTCAATCGGCACTGGCCCTTGGAGACCGGCTGGTCCAAGCCCGGCCCTGTGGTCAAAGGCGCGGCGTGGACGCTGGACCAAGGCCTGGAGTACGTCTTCTACTACGGCCCAATCCTTTGGAAACAAGACAAACGCTACGAGCCCTTCATCGAGCGCGACTGGCTGAACAAGTTCTGGGATGCGGGCTTGCCCAAGCACCACCCAAAGATGCACTATTACCTAAACACGTTCCCGCACCATACGGGCCGAGGACGACCTGTCGGGCCAGAAACGGACCCGCACTCGGTGCTGGGATTTACGAAGTGGTTGATTGAAGAGATTAAGACAAATCCCGGCCCTGATATGACGAAAGACTAGATCTATGAAAACCAATCTACTTATGCAATCAATCGTTACCTTGCTTGTTCTTTCCTGTATATCGTTGCAGGCCAACGCAACAAATAAAACCGAAGCTGACCCCATTCGCTTCACGTCCATCCCCGACATCTTTAATTGGAATATCTCCAATCCGCAGCCGGGGTGGGAAGACAGTTTGGATTGGTTGTTTGATCGGCTGGAGAAGGATGGGCCTGACTTCACGCTCGTAGCGGGTGACATCATGGATGCGCGTTGGTACGAGCCCGAGCTTGTAAAAAAGAAGACCGAGGAATACTGGGGCGGGTTTATGAAGCGGTTTAACGATCGCGAGATGACCGTCTACGTCGCGCCGGGCGATCACGAGTACGGCGATGACAAGGGTCTGACCATGGGCGATATCTCGCGCGTGTTTGGCGATCAGTTCACTGAGCTTTTGAAGATGCCCAAGAATGGGCCGGCCAATCACTTGGGGCGGGCCTACTACGTTCGTAAGGGCAGCTTGCTGGTCATCACGCTGGACACGTTCGAGGACGTTGGCAAGCGATTTGCCTACACCGTCGGCGACGAGCAACTCGCATGGATGGAGAAGGTTCTCATCGAACACAAGGATACAGAGTTTGTTTTGGTCCAGGGGCACCTACCGATTGTTGGGCCAGTGAAAAGTAAAAACTCCAGTGCTTCGATGATGAAAGGCGGGACAGACAACAAGCTCTGGAAACTCATGGTCAACTATGGCGTCGATGCGTACCTCTGCGGGGAACACCACCGTATCACCGTGCACTACCACCAAGGCATCTGGCAGATCGTCCACGGCGCACTCTGGGGCACGCAAACCGATCTCAACTACATGCGCGGGACCGTCACCCCTGGAACCAAAGGCAAGCCCGGCGAACTAAAGCTCGAACTGCTTGAGTTCGACGTCGCATACTCCGGCGGCTACATCGGCGACCACCCCCACCGCGGCGCGAAGAACAAGCCCAGAGAAAACGTGACCCTCACCGACGCGACTAAAACAAACGGGCCGCGCGTGACCGGCACGCTTACGCTTGGCTTTGAGAACGTCGGCAAAACGATCCCGACCTATGAAGCAACCGGCTGGTTTGCGAAGCCTGCCGAGGCTAAGCCGCCGAAGAAACGATAGAAAAAACTTAGCGACGAACTCACCCGCTGCGTCGTGCTGCGGGTTTTTTCATGGTCGCATCAGGCAAATCCTCCGAATACATATGCTCCGTTTGACAATTAGCATGCAAACTCTAATATACGAATTAAGTTTCGCGTTTCTATCTTCTTGCTTTAACGGAGCCCGATATGACCACCGCCGACAGCACCCTACAATCAACCATTATGAACCAAGACATCCCTACTGATCCTGCCTCACGTTCCGCGGTCGCTGTTGCGGAAGGGGACGGCATCGGCCCTGAGATTATGCGGGCGACGCTCGCGATCCTCGAGGCTGCTAACGCGCCTCTCGACCTTAAGCCCATCACCATCGGCGAGCAGGTCTACAGTTCCGGCAACACCTCGGGCATCCCCGACGAAGCATGGGACACCATCCGGGAGACGGGCGTGCTCCTCAAAGCACCCATCACGACCCCGCAGGGCGGCGGCTACAAATCCCTCAACGTCAGCATCCGCAAGACGCTGGGCCTGTTCGCCAACATCCGGCCTTGCGTCGCGTACCACCCCTTCACCGCCACCCACCATCCGGCGATGGACCTCGTCGTCGTCCGTGAAAACGAGGAAGACACCTACGGGGGGATCGAGCACCAACAGACACCCGAGGTCGCACAGTGCCTCAAGCTCATCACTTGGCCAGGCAGCCTGCGCATCTGCCAATACGCCTTCGCCTACGCCAAGGCTCACGGCCGAAAGAAAGTCACCTGCTTCGTCAAAGACAACATTATGAAGGCAACCGACGGCCTGTTCCGCAAGGCCTTCGAAGCGGTCGCGGCGGAGTACCCCGACATCGAAGCGGACGTGATGATCATCGACATCGCTGCCGCTCGTATCGCGACCAAGCCCGAGCAGTTTGATGTCATCGTCGCGCCAAACCTCTATGGCGATATCGTCAGCGACATCGCCGCTGAAGTCGCGGGCACCGTCGGGCTCGTCGGCACGGCAAACATCGGGCCGAAATGCGCGATGTTCGAAGCCATCCATGGCAGCGCACCCGACATCGCGGGCAAAGGCATCGCAAACCCCTCAGGCCTGCTACTCGCTGCTGTGCAAATGCTCCAGTACTTAGGCCATAACGAGCACGCAGAAAAGGTGCACAACGCTTGGCTCTGCGCGATTGAAGACGGCATGCACACCGGCGATATCTTTCAGGAAGGTATCAGCCAACAGAAGCTCACTACGCAAGGCTTCGCGGAGGCTGTGATCGATCGGCTTGGCAAGAAGCCTTCAAAACTCAAGGCCGCTCAAGGTGCTTCGTATCGCATTGAAACGCCACAGCCTGTTCAGCCAAAGCAAGTCAACAAGGAGATCGTCGGCGTCGATATCTTCCTGCACTGGGATCAATCCGATCGCGATCCGGAAGTACTCGCCAACTACCTGAACACGTTTGTGACCCCACACTTCAAGCTCACGATGATGAGTAACCGGGGTACAAAGGTCTGGCCACACGGCGCGCCGGAGACGTTCTGCACGGATCACTGGCGGTGCCGATTCATGCCGACCACGCAGAACATGCCGATGACCCAGGCCAAGCTGCTCGACCTGCTTCGCATGTTGCACGAGGGCAAAGCAAACATTATCAAGATGGAAAACCTCTACACCTTCGATGGCCAAGCCGGCTACTCACTTGGCCAAGGCGAGTAAATCTACAAAGTGATCGCTCTCCGGGAGACCACACGAACCGCATCGCTTGATGCGGGTCGTGTTCTTTTAATTGGCACCTACTGAACAGATGCCATAGGCTTAGTCCATAGGCCACGACCTTAAGAACACTTCTGAAAGAACCTGAATGAATCTCGCCCCCCGCTTACTGCTACTGCTGTCTGTGCTTCTTTTTTTTGGCTGTGCACAGACGCAATCGACGACCTGGTATCGCGGCAACACGCATACGCACACGGTGATCTGTGGCCACGCGGATTCGCCGCCGGAGTTGGTCGCCGCTTGGTACCACGATCGCGGCTACCACTTCGTCATCCTTAGTGAGCACAACCACTTTATCGATCCTGCGACGGTGAACCTACCAACGCCGACGCGCGAGGACTTCATCCTCTTGCCCGGCGTCGAGCTCACCGGCAAGCGACACGTCCACACCACCTCGATGAACGTCAAGGCCGTCCCGCCTTGGCAATTCAACGACAAAGATAAAACGAAGATTGTGCAGAACCACGTCGACGAGACTAAGAAGCTCGGCGGCGAGGCGATCCTCAACCACCCCAACTGGCAGACCGGCGTCTCCTCAGAGCACATGCTCCCGGTCAAAGGCCTGCACCTATTCGAGCTCTTCAACGGCCACCCCCACGTCCATAGCCACGGCCACGACGACCGCCACTCCACCGAAGACATGTGGGACGAAATGCTCACCGCGGGCAAGCTCATCTACGGCGTCTCCTCCGACGACGCGCACCACTTCCAAACGATTAAGCCAGACCTCTCCAACCCCGGCCGAGGCTGGGTCATGGTCAACGCCGACGAGCTGACCCCCGACGCGATCACCGCCGCCATGCTCCAAGGCAAGTTCTACTCCAGCAACGGCGTGTTCCTCGCAACCTGCGAATCCGGCGAAGAAACCTATCTCGTCGAAGTCGACACCGAGGCGACCCAAAACGAACTCGCGGGCAACCCCCTGCTCCGCGGCAAGTCAATCGATCAAGGCACCGAGGGTTATCGCATCGAATTCATTGGCCCCGAAGGCAAAATCATCACCACCATCCAAGGCACCGCCGCCCTTGCCGCCGTCGACCCCGACCTCGCGTACGTCCGCGCGAAGGTGACATACACCCGCAAGCACCCCGCCGCCGACGGCTACGAAGAGTATTACGCCTGGGGCCAACCGGTGTTTAACGATGGGCGTGCACACGACACGCATCAGCACTGACTCAAAGATCAAGCTCAATGTGTTGGCGGTTCTTATCCAAAAGGCGATCTTGTCACGGCATGACTAAGCACGCTTCGATCGCTAAGCCGGGCCCGAAGCCAAGCATCACCCAAGGCTTGGGGATGTCTGCTTCACGCATCCGCTCGGCGATGAAGAGCACGGTTGGGGAAGACATGTTCCCATATTCACGCAGTACGCTCCGAGACGCCTGTGTCTGCTCTGGGCGTAGCCCAAGAGACTCACCAACGCCATCGAGCACCTTGGGCCCGCCGGGATGAATGCACCAGCCGCCGACCGCTTCGATCGAGAGTCCGTGCTCGGCAAGCCAAGTCGCGACAAATGGATTGAGCTGCTGCTTCACCTGTCCAGGCACCTGACTGCTCAGCCGCATCCGGAATCCCTCGTTGCCAATCCGCCAAGACATCATGCCCTGGGTATCCGGGAGCTGTATCGAGCGAAAAGATTTGATCCTGGGTCCACGTTGATTGACTAGAGCGCCGGCGCCAACAAGCGCAGCGGCACCATCGCCGAACAACGCATTGGCCACCGCATCTTGCGCGTCGTTACCGTACTGAAAATGCAAAGTGCACAACTCCGTGCAGCAGAGAAGAACACGCGCAAAAGGATCCGCTCTCGCGAACGCATCGGCGACTCGCATCCCGTTGATCGCGCCGTGGCAACCCATAAACCCGACGTGCGTACGTCCGACGCATGGGTCCAAGCCGAGTTCGCCGATCAGCATGAGGTCCATACCCGGCGCGCTGAAGCCGGTGCAAGATACGGTGATGAGTTGGGTGATTTCTTCGGGCCGACAATCACTTTGCAGCAACGCGCGTTGGCAGGCTTTCGCTGCAAGATGAATCACAGCGTGCTCGTATTGCTCCATACGCTTTAGCGTGCCTGGGCGCTCGGCATGACCCTCGTCTTCATAAAAATCGTCCAGGCACTGCATCGCTTCACGCGAATCCTCGGCCGAGCCCGACAGCACGCTGTATCGCTGATCGACATGCGTTCCTCGATAGATACGCTCGAGGCGTCCTCGCTCGGCACGCGTCTGGGCGTTGTGCCGGTATGCGATATCTAGCAGATCGGTTTGCTTGATCGGCGTCCCCGGTGTGGCGAGCCCGATGCCTTGTATACGCATTAGTGTGTTGCCCATTCTGTCGCCTGGGATAGATCGGTCGGCCGAAACATCGGTGGCATAGCGAACTTTGCAATCGTCTGATTCAATCGGCTAGGTAGCGTATTCGCCGTAGTGATCGAGGCTGACACGAGAGTGGGCCGCCGAAGCAACATCGCGAAGAGCTTGCATCGCCACTGCTTACGACACACGTGGTGTTGATAGGCTCGCTCCCAGTCTTCGCCGATTTGTCCATTCCAGCTTTGGCACGCTTCTTTTGCAAAAGGCACAACGGTACGGGCTGACCGCATCGCCCAAGCCATCCCCTCGCCGGTGAAAGGCTCAACATAGCCCGCCGCGTCACCTAAGAAAAACATACGCCTAGCCCATTGCTTTGCGCGGACGCCGGTCAGCGGGGCTGTCGCAGTCCATTTCACATCATCCAGCCCACTTAGTTGATGTCCCGACTGGACAGAGATGGCATGCGCCGCTTGGGCAGGCCCTTTGCAAGCCTTAACCCAACTCGGCCGCATCGCCGCGGCGATGTCAAGTGAGCCATCTTCTAGCACAACCGTACCAACATATCCGCCGGCGCCACAACGCATCAACACTTCACCGTCCATCAGGCCATGCTGCACCGCCGGCATGTGCGCGCCGTACCCGCGCAGTGATTCGGGATCCGTCACACGCTTACCCGCATCTAGACCAGCGGTGCACGAACCGGCCAACCCATCAGCGACCAGCACCACCTCAGCTTCAACCGTCGATGCTTCGCCACCTACCGCAGCCATGCAGTCCACTTGGACACGCTCATGTCCGCTAGGTACCGCGCTAATACGTGCGATCGTTTCATCGCGAACCTCACAGCCCGCCTGCTTCGCGGCATCAATCAGCACAGCATCTAATACAAAACGCGAAACAGACAGGCCACCTTGACTAGGAAGACTGATCGCTCGTCCATGGCACGCAGCGGTGATATGGGCGATCGGCTTTGCACCGGCTTGCATTAGCTTCGTCGCCAAGCCAAGATCACGAAGCATCGCCACCGCATCGCTATTAAGACAACAGCCGCAGACCTTGTGCCGAGGGAATCGAGCGCGGTCCACCAGCATCACGCTCAGCCCTGAGCGTCCTAACGCGAGCGCAGCCGTTGCACCGGCGACGCCCGCTCCGACAACCAAAACATCGACACGCTTCATGACGGCCGACTCCAAACCAGGAGTTGTCGCATCGGCCAAGAGGATTGGATCGTCGCGCCGGTAAGACCGCCCTGCCCCGCAAGCTCACACATCTCATTTTTCGTTAGCGCCGCGCGGACCGACAACGGGCCATCGACATGCACCACTTGGCTGCGCGAGAGCAATCGAACCCCTAGCCACGTCGTCGCATATGCACGCCTACTTCGGACCAAGTCGCTGATCACGACGTGCTGAGCATCTTGAAGACGACGTAGAAAAGCAACAATCTGCTGATCTTCAAGATGGTGTAAAAACAATGAGTTCACAACAGCATCATAGCCCTGCACATCAAGATCCCTCAACGCATCGGCTTGATAAAAAGGCGAGTCGACTTTCAGATCAATCGCTCTCTTCCGCGCAAAGCTCACTGCGCGCTCGCTGATATCGCATCCCGACACCTGCCACGGCAGGCCATGCTTACTCGCAAGCTTTACCAACATCATTGTCGTGTCACCATCCCCGCAAGCCACATCCAGAATCCGGCGGGGCTGACTTGGATCATCGCCCATTAAGCGAACGAGCTGATGTAAAAGTACCGCTGCAGTACGGGAGATCGCGTTGATCCGCCGAAGCCCTTTGAGCGCGAGAGCGTGTTCCTGCTCAGGCAATGCGGGGTCGTCCATCAACTCGCCGACGAGTTCACGCT
>JBGCDC010000411.1:0-7569 GCA_045105055.1 Phycisphaeraceae bacterium
CGTTGATGCCGGCGTCGGCGCTGCGAGTGATGTATCAGTTGCGATGGAACTCGGAGCCGACGGCGTATTGCTCAACACCGCGATCGCGCACGCCAGCGACCCGGTGCGCATGGCCCACGCGATGAACCACGCCTGCAAGGCCGGACGACTCAGCTACCTCGCCGGCCGAATCCCCAAGAAACTCTACGCCACCGCGTCGAGCCCATGGGACGGCGTCATCAGTTACATCCCCGGCGAGTAATGCGTGGCCCAGCCAATACCCATCAACCAACGCATCGAAGTGATGGACATGCTCCGGGGTATCGCGATACTCGGGATCTTGCTGATCAATATCAATTCGTTCGCGCTGCCTTTGGATGCGCTGTTCGAGCTGACGGAGGTGGGCTACGACCACGCCATCGATGCGTGGGTCTATGCGAGTGTGACTGCGTTGGCTGGGGGTAAGTTCATGTCGATGTTCGCGCTGCTGTTCGGCGCGGGTGTTGCTTTGATGGTGGATCGCCGGAGGCAGATCGGCGAGCCGACCGCGGTATTGCATTACCGCCGAGTCGGTGCCTTGGCGGGGCTCGGCCTGATCCATGGCATATTCATTTGGCACGGCGACATCCTGCTGCCTTATGCGATCGTTGGGGCGATCCTCTACCCGCTGTTGCTCTTGACCGGCCGAAAGCTTTTGTGGATCTGCATCGTGGCGTGGGTGCTCGTGCTGCTGTCGACGCTTGGTGTCGGTGCGCTGGCGGCATGGGCAGAGACCATGGCGAGCGAGGGCGAAATGGGCGCGGGCGTTTTTGACAACGAAATCGAGCTGATGCGCGGCGGGCTGCTGGGCATCATGAAGGTTCGCTTTGTGCATTGGTTGATCTTCTTTTTTATCGGCTTGTTCATGGGGCTGCCTTGGGTGCTCGCGCTGATGACAACCGGAGCCTTGGCCAAGCGCAGCGGCTGGATCACCGGTGAGCGATCGCGACGCGATTACCAATGGTTGATGCTCGCGGGGCTGGTCGTGGGCTTGCCGATTGCCGTGATGCGCGTCGCGCTGAGCCTGTGGTCCGATTCCTATCTGTTCGTGGCCGTTGAGATGACGATGAACGTGATTGACGCAACGGCTCTCTGCTTCGCTTGGGGCGCGTTTGTGGTGTTAATCTCGCGGGCACTGTCGTCAGTCTGGCTAGGACGAGCGCTCGCCGCGGTGGGGCGGATGGCGCTGACCAACTATCTCATGCAGTCGATCCTCTGCACGATGCTGTTCTATGGCTACGGCCTGGGATTGTTCGCCACTATGTCACGCGCGGAGCTGCTCATTGTCGTCCTAGGGGTCTGGGCGTTGCAACTGCTCTGGTCGCCTTGGTGGTTATCGCGACACGAGCGCGGCCCGATGGAAGCGGTCTGGCGGAAGCTGACGTATCCGAAGTTTGTGGAGCGTATTGAATGAATCGCGACAGATTCCCGCATATTGCGACGAGTTGCGGCGCTTCATATTGTGCCGGTATCAATCAAATCGATAGAAAATTCGTTTTTCCCCTCGCTTCATAACATCTTGAACGTTAAGCTAGTTAAGCTACACCTTCAGGAGCCCGTCTTGCCTACTCGCCAACCAATCTGGATGCTGATCCTCGTTGTACTGGCTTGTAGTCCCGGCAAAGCCTCCGCAGCACTAACCCCGGTCGATCTCGAAGACGAAACGGCACTTGAAGAATCCGCCTCGCTGGCGTTCTACGAGTACCTGCAAGCGATCGAAGAGGGCGAGCTGGCTGACGCTTACGAGATGGTGCTCGACCCGGAAGACATGGCCGCGCAGGATGACGTGCTCCAGCGCCTCTCTGCCTTCATCAAGTCTCGCCAGAAACAGCCCGTCAGCAACGAAGCACTGATCGTCCGATCCGCGGGCGACTGGGCCTTAGTCGTCTACCAATACGACACCACGGTCGCGGGCAAAACCGCACGCGTCATCACGACCGCTTGGATGATGCAGTGGGAAGGTTTCTGGCGGCAGTTCATCGTCGCGCCTTCGGACGACACGTTCTGGGAAGCACATCGCTCAGATTACGAGACGCTGCAGAAGTGGTTCGACGACCACGCCGCAGATCTCGGCTCAGCGTAAAACAAACTCAATCCATCAGATGCTTCCACACATCGCCCACGCCGATTTGCTCGACCGCTTCGTCGGCTCGTTGATCTACGGGTGAAAACTTTTCGACCCTTGGCTGCGTTGCGAGATTGACTTCGACTTCGTCGCCGACGCGTTTGAGGGTGAGTGAGCCATCGCCGGTGACGGACACGACCCATCGGCCGTCTTCCATTTTGCTGCGGTAGATCGCTTTGCCAAAGGGCACCGCTTCGCCCCATTGCACATCGACGAGGTCGCTATCGACTTGCACGGGTTTGGAGGTGTCCTGGCCGTCCTTGATCTCAAACACCCGGCGGATCAGCAGTCGGCCGTCGGCTAAGACATAGTCCACATAGACGTCGTTCTCCCAGCCATTGAACGGCGTGGGGACGCGGACAAGTTCGCCGTCGCCTTTGCGGACGATGACGCAGACCTTACCGTCCTCGACGAAGAGTTCGGTGACGGGGCGGGGGGTGATCGCCTGGTTGTACTGCTCGGCGAGGTCTTGGTAGTCGGCTTGCAGACTGGTGAGCCGATCACGGTAGATGTCCTGAGCAACGTTGGCCTTGGCCCACTGATAGCCCGCGACGCTGGCGATGCATAGCGCGACAATAGAGAGCGGTAAGAAAACCAGTTTGACCATCGTCTTGCTTTCGTTCGGGGGCGTGCCATGCGGGTGTTTTTGACCGGTCGGCACGATGCTTGTGTATCATCGGCGATTGAGCGGCCGGGGGATCAACCCGACCGGCACGCTTGAAGGAAAGGCAACGCTTTATGCAACGAACCCTCATCACACTCCTGGCACTGCTGCTGCTCGCTCCCGCAGCGATTGCGGAGGTGACCCTGCCGTCGGTCTTCGGCGACCATATGGTGCTGCAACGCGATAAGGAAGTACGCATCTGGGGCAAGGCCGATCCGGGGGAACAGGTCAAGATTAGCTTTTCCAAATCAAACGCGGACGACAGCAAGGAGTATCGCGTCAAAGCCGATGCACAAGGCAACTGGCAAGCGATGCTCGCGGCCAAGCCCAGCGGCGGTGATTGGTCAATGCTCATCCACGGCAACGATGTCAACAACGTACGACTCATCAAAGACATCGTCTTCGGCGAAGTTTGGGTCGCCTCCGGCCAGTCCAACATGCAGTGGACCGTCGCGCAGTCCGCCAACGCGAAAGAAGAAATCGCTAGCAGCGACAACGATCAAATTCGCATGTGGACCGCGAGGCGTACGGTGAAGACCGAGCCTGCGTTTGATGTGCCGGGTACTTGGGCGGTCGCGTCCCCCGAGACGACCGGCAACTTCTCCGCGGTCGGTTATTACTTCGCGCGCAAGCTGCAACAAGAACTCGGCGTGCCTGTCGGCATCCTCCACTCAAGCTGGGGCGGAACGCCTGTCGAAGCGTGGACCAGCAGAGATAAGCTCAACACGATCGACTGGGCCAAGCCGATTCTGCAACGCTTCGATACCGCAGTGAAGGTCTACCCCAAGGCCAAGGCCGACCATGAGAAGGCGACGAAACGCTGGCAAGAAACCCGTAACGGCCCAGCGAACACCGGCGAAAAAGCTGGCTACGCAAAATCAGACTTCGATGACAAGCAGTGGAAGACCATGAAGCTCCCGCAGACATGGGAGAAGGGCGGTTTGCCCGACAAGGACGGCGTCGTCTGGTTCCGAAAAACGATCGATTTACCTGCTGGCTGGGAAAGCCAAGCCCTCACGCTCAGCCTTGGCCCGATCGACGACGGCGACACTACCTACGTCAACGGCACGCAGGTCGGCTATTCCGAACCTGCCAACAGAGGCAACTGGCAGCGGCCGCGCAACTACAAGATAGATAAGAAGCTGGTCAAGCAAGGCAAGCTCACCGTCGCGGTGCGTGCGGTTGATCTCTCTGGCGAAGGCGGCCTCTGGGGCAAGCCCGAACAGCTCACGCTCACCCGTGCCGACGGCCAAGGCAAAGCGGTCTCGCTCGCTGGCGATTGGACGTACCACCTTGCCCACGAGCTCAACGCGAACAACCGACCGACCCGCCGCCCCGGCACGCTCTTCGGTCCCGAGCACCCTCATTCGCCCGCGGGCCTATTCAACGGCATGATCGCGCCTCTCGTGCCTTACACCATCCAAGGCGTGATCTGGTACCAAGGCGAGTCCAACGCAAGCCGAGCCCAACAATACGGCAAGCTCTTCCCAGGCATGATCGATGACTGGCGGGCCCGCTGGGGACAAGGCGAGTTCCCTTTCCTCTTCGTCCAGCTCGCCAATTATCGCAACCCAACTGACAAGATCGTCGACTCCGACTGGGCACACCTGCGGCACGTACAACTTCGGACGCTGCGTACGAGTGCAAACCTCGGCATGGCCGTCACCATCGATATCGGCGCCGCCAACAACATTCACCCAAGCAATAAGCAAGACGTGGGTAAGCGACTCGCACGATGGGCACTTGCAGAAACCTATGGCAAGAAAGACCTCGTTAAAAGCGGGCCGCTCTACCAGTCTGCGAAGCCAGTCGCAGTCGACGGTAAGAAGTCGATGGTCATCGGCTTTATCAATGTAGGCAGCGGACTGAGCATCCGAAAAGACGCCACTCTGCAAGGCTTCTCCATCGCGGGCGAGGACGGCGTGTTCGTCGTTGCAAACGCGGAAATCATCGCAATAGAGGATGGCCCGACTACGGAGATCCGCGTCTGGTCCGACAAAGTGAAAGACCCTGTTGCGGTGCGTTACGCATGGGAAGACAACCCGACCGAAGCAAACCTCATCAACGAAGAAGGCCTACCCGCATCGCCGTTCCGTACCGACAGATTCAAAGGCCCGACCGATGGCCGGTATTGAGTGGTAATAGGCCTGACAACCGCGCATCACTTCTAGAAGTGAGGGCAGATATTCCTGTCTGCCCCACTTTTAATACGGATGATTGGTATGCGACGACGAATTAATTTTGTGTTTCTCCTGTTATTCGCGGCTGTTTATACTTCGCCCGCCTTATCCGGCAAGCTCGATACCCTTAAGCCAGATCACCCCCGCATCCTCGCGAATGCCGATGACTTTGTGCGTGTGGCGGAGTTGGTGAAGACGGATCCATTGGCCAAGCGTTGGTATCGCGAACTGAAAGAAGAAGCAGAGAAGCTACTCGACGAGCCTACGGCGGTTTACGAGCTACGCGATGGTCGACGCTTGCTCTACGTCAGCCGAGAAGTGCTACACCGCGTCGAGACGCTTGGCTTGCTCCACCGTATTTCGCCAGACGATCGATACCTCAAACGCATCTGGGCGGATATGAACGCCGCGGCCAACTTCGATCATTGGAACCCGCGACACTTCCTCGACGTCGCCGAGATGGGTTTCGCGTTCGCGCTGGCGTACGACTGGCTCTACGACGATTGGACCGAAGCGCAGCGAAAGACGATCCGCGACGCGATGGTGAACCACGCCATCAAGCCCGCGCTGAAAGCGTACGACCAAAACGTCTGGTGGACGCGCACCGCGATTAACTGGAATCAAGTCTGCAACGGCGGGCTGATCTGCGCGGCCCTCGCCGTCGGCGAGCGCGAACCTGAACTCGTTGAGCAGATGTTAGACCGCTCGATCAAAGCGCTACCCAAGAGTATGCAGCGCTACGCCCCCGACGGCGGCTACGACGAAGGGACGGGCTACTGGTCCTTCGGCACGATCTACAACGTCTTCGCCATCGCCGCGCTCGAATCTGCACTGGGCAGCGACTTCGGCCTCGGCGACTTGCCTGGATTCAATCAAACCGGCTATTTTCCGATGTACATGACCGGGGCGACCGGTAAGACCTACAACTTCGGAGACTCGCGCGAGAGCAGGCGTACTTCGCCCGCCATGTTTTACTTGGCGAATCGCTATGACCAACCTCGGTACACGTTTTTTGCTGCCGAGCGCGTCAGTACTTCAGCGATCAACCTGCTGTGGTATGACCCAACGCACCTACGAACTCGTTTCGAGCAGATGGCATTAGCGGCGGTGTTTGATTCTGCAGATGTCGCGTCCATGCGCAGCGATTGGGACGATCCGAACGCTTGGTTCGTCGCCGCCAAGGGCGGGTGGATCGGCTACGGCCACTCGCAGATGGACCTCGGTTCGTTCATCCTCGAGTCGCAAGGGGTCCGCTGGCTGATCGATCTTGGCGGTGATGGTTACAACATCCCGGGCTACTTTCATTCGGACCCCGGCGGGCGACGTTGGGACTTTTATCGCAACCGAGCAGAGGGCCACAACACGCTACTCGTCGACCCGCCGCTGAAGTTTGGCGATCAGAACTATGACGCGAAGGTTCCTATCAAACACGCTCTCGGTACCGTGTCGATCGACTTGTCCGACGTGTATCCCGGCAGCATCAAGCGTGAGATTGTGATGGGACAGATCAAAGATGCGGTGAATATGATCGACACGATCAAGCAGGACAAGCCTGCAGATGTCTGGTCGTTCTTTCATACCCGCGCAGAGGTCGCGATTGCTGCGGACGGCCGAAGTGCATTGCTCAAGCAAGACGGAAAACAGCTTCGTGCGCGCCTCGTCTCACCGGCCAATGCGACTTTTCAGCATATGCAAGCCCGTCCGATGCCTGGTTCGCCGCGGGTCGTGGGTCAGTCTGACAACAAGGGGGTCAGCAAATTGGCGATCCAACTTGAGGCGGTGATGGAGGTGCGCGTCGAGGTTGTGTTTGAGAACGTCGAGTGAGTGGGTTGTCGCTGCTTCGTGCGCTGATACGATGCCGCGCATGTTGGATCGTGTTTGGACAAAACGTGGGCCGAGCGTCTTCGGCTACGAGCCCGGCTGGCTGTGGTGGGTGGCTGCGCTCGTGGTTGTAACTGTTGGTGGAGGTGCTCTCACGAAGCAGGTGCACCGGCATCTGACCATTCAAGAGTACATCGATGCGCGTATCGCACACCATGCTGAGTCGCAGGGTCTTGACGTGGTGTTGGTTCGTTCGGTGGTCCAGGCTGAGAGTAGCCGAGACTGGAAGGCGACCTCGCCGGTGGGTGCGAAGGGGTTGATGCAGGTCACCGATATCGCGCTCAAGGATGTCAAGCGATTAGAGGGTATCGACGACGGTGACCTCTACGACATCGATTACAACCTCCGCGTCGGCACGCTGTACTTGGCGTACCTGATGGATCGTTTTGATGGCGATGTTGCATTGGCCGTCGCGGCGTATCACATGGGGCCAACCGCGATATCAAGAGGTCAGCGGAAGTATCCAAATCTCTCGCCACGCGACATGATCGACAAGCACGGCGGACCTCAGACCAGGGCGTACGTGAAGAAGGTATTGAAGTTGATTGAAGAGGATTGAAAAGATTAACTAGCCGCGATACTACGCATCGCCGGTGCTTTTCTTACAACACAGACTGCTCTCCGGCGATGCGCAGCCTCGCGGCTATTCTTTTATCCGTCTTCCAGCTTCACGCTCACCCCCGTGATCAAGTCGTCATAGA
>JBGCDC010000412.1:0-3594 GCA_045105055.1 Phycisphaeraceae bacterium
CCCAAGGCGAAGTCACCGTCCACGACCTGCACGCAACGATCCTCCACCAACTCGGCGTCGACCACGAACGACTCACCTTCAAGCACCAGGGCCGAAACTACCGCCTCACCGATGTGCACGGCCAGGTGATCAAGGACCTGCTTGTTTGAGAGTTTGGTGAAGCCAAGGATTTGCAGGGCCGATATACTATTTAGCCATGAAACACGCCCAACTGATTATTACGATTATCATTAGCAACCCTGACCAGCGGTAGGGCCGGCGTTTTACTTTCAAAACCCAGCAGCCCCTGCCGCAAGGCGGGGGTTATTTTTTGTTTGAACCAGACACCAATCACTAGCCACCAGCAGCACCCATGAGCGATTCAAACCAAGCCGACCCAAAGCGTTACAAGAAGACGCTAAACCTGCCTAAGACCGCCTTCCCGATGAAGGCCAACCTCGTGCAGAACGAGCCCGCGTCGATCAAGCGGTGGGACAAGCTCGATGTGTATGGGCAATTGCGTGCGAAACGAAAAGAAGACAACGCCGAGCCCTTCGTCTTCCACGACGGCCCACCCTACGCCAACGGCGACATCCACCTCGGACACCTCCTCAACAAAGTCCTCAAGGACCTCGTCGTCCGATCGCAAACCATGCTCGGCAAGGACTGCCCGTACACGCCCGGCTGGGACTGCCACGGATTGCCTATCGAACACAAGGTCATGCAAGACCTCGGCGACGCCGCGCGAGAGATGGAGCCGATTGCAATCCGCCGTAAGTGCGCGAAGTACGCTGAGAAATTTGTGAAGCTGCAGAAGGGTCAGATGCAACGCTTGTTGACGATGGCCGATTACGACGATCCGTACCTGACGATGCTGCCCAAGTACGAGCGCGGCGTCATCGAGGTCTTCGCTGGGCTCGTTGAGAAAGGCCTGGTCTACCGCGACCTCAAGCCCGTGCACTGGTCGATCGAGAACCAGACGGCTCTGGCCGAGGCGGAACTGGAGTACTACGACCGCGAAGATACATCCGTGTTCGTGTGCTTTGATCTGACCGACGACAGCCAAGGCAAAGATCAATTTGATGCGGTCATGATCTGGACGACAACGCCTTGGACCCTGCCCGCCAACCTCGCGGTCGCGGCGCATGAGCGCTATGACTACGGCGTCTACTTGGTCGGCGATCGTAAAGTCGTCATGGCTCAAGAACTCGCCGCAAAGGTGCTCGCCTCCGAAGGCGTTCAAAACGCTGAGCCGATCGCAACACTCAAAGGCAAAGAACTCGTCGGCGTCACTTACGACCATCCGTTCTGTGATCGCGTTGGGAAAGTCGTACACGCCGAGTACGTCACGCTTGAAGATGGCACAGGCTTGGTTCACACCGCGCCGGGTCACGGCGTCGAGGACTATCAGACCGGACTGCGCGAAGGGCTCGATGTCTACTGCCCGGTCCGTGCCGATGGCACCTTCGACGACACTGTTCCCGAGTGGCTGCAAGGCAAGCACGTCTTCAAGGCCAATGAAGAAGTCGTCGAACACCTGCGCACGAGCGGGCACCTGTTCCACGCCAACAAGTTCATGCACAGCTACCCGCACGACTGGCGTGGCAAGACCCCGATCATCTTTCGCGCGACTGAGCAGTGGTTTGTCGGGGTCGATAAGGAATACGCCTGCAAAGACGGCAACGCCAAGCTGCGCGATGCGGCGATGCATCACGCCGAAAACAACATCCACTTCCTGCCCGACTGGGGTAAGAACCGCTTGCGTGGCATGCTCGAATCGCGCCCCGACTGGTGCATCTCGCGCCAACGAAGCTGGGGTCTGCCGATCCCCGCGTTCTATCCGCCGGAGGGTGTCGAGGGCGAGCCGTTACTCACGACCGCGAGTGTCGCCGCAGTCGCGGAGGCGTTTGGTAAGCATGGTTCGGATAGCTGGTTCGTCGCGCCGGTTGAGTCGCTTCTAGAAACCTACGACGTTGCAAACGATCCCGATGCGCCCGACTGGCTTAGGCAGGGGAACATAAGTTCCTCCGCCGAGGTGTTCGCCAACCTTGTAAAAGGCAAAGACACCTTCGATGTCTGGTTCGAGTCCGGCTCGTCCTGGAACGCGGTGATGAAAAGTAAGCACGGCTGGGGCGACAAACAATCTGGCGAAACCTACCCCACCGACCTCTACCTCGAAGGCTCGGACCAACACCGCGGCTGGTTCCAACACTCGCTATTGCCCTCCGTCGCGATCCACGGCGTGTCACCCTTCAAGACCGTACTCACCCACGGCTTCATGGTTGATAAGCACGGCAAGAAAATGTCCAAGTCCGACGGTAACGCGCTAAAGGTCGAAGAACTCATGAAGAACTTCGGTGCCGACGTCGCGCGATGGTGGGTCTGCTCACTAAACACTGACAACGACATCAAGGCCGACGAATCGTTCTTCAAACTCGCTGGTGAAGAGTACCGCAAGGTCCGCAACACGCTGCGTTTCTTACTCAGCAACCTCGAAGGGTTCGATCCTAAGATAGATGCACACGACTTCACCGACGCCGATGCGAACAGCATCGACGCTTGGGCGATGGGTGAGTACGTCAAGCTCGCCAATCAAGTGAAGCAAGCCTACGAAGGCTTCCACTACCGATCGCTCTCGCGTCTGTTATTTAACTTTTGTAACGACACGCTTAGCTCGGTCTATCTCTTCGGCGTCAAGGACCGCTTGTACTGCGATGCCTCCGACAGCGTTCGTCGTAAGCGCACACAGACCGCGATCTATCGCATCGCGTCGGGTCTGATCCGTTTGCTAGGGCCGATCTGCCCGCACTCGGCCGACGAAGCCTGGCGTGCCTTGCACAACGTCGACAACAAGAGTGATCTTTGTGTTCACACCGAGACCTTGCCCTCGCTGAAAGGTTGCTCCGCGATCCCGGTTAGTGATGATTGGTCGGCCGTGATCAAGCTGCGCGACCAAGTGATGAAGAAACTCGAAACCGAGCGAAAGACCCTCGGCGTCGACAACCCGCTCGACCTCGGCGTCAGTGCACCGGCCCCGGAAGGTGTTGACGTTTCTGCGTTTGATCCTACCGACCTAGCGGACCTCTGCGGCGTCAGTCAGTTCGCGTTATTACCCGGAAGCGAAACAAGCAACACGATCACGATCACCGATCTGCGGGACGAACACGTCGCCTGCGAACGCTCATGGAAACGTGATGGCACCGTCAAGCAACGCTCCGACGGCGGGATGCTCTCTGACCGGGACGCGGCCGCACTGGGTCTTGACTAAGCCGATCTTTCAGAGCACAAAGCGTCTGCGAGTGCCATGGCCTTAGATGATTCATGACACTCGCTCACGCTTTGTGCTCTGAAAAAGCTGTTTTTATTGGCGGCTCATCCGAAAGTCGTCTCAGCGGAGGACCGATAGTTCTGTTGGAGGGCCGAGCGAATCGGCAGGAGAAATGGACTATCGATTTAGTGAAATCCGAAGGTGCGAGCGTACAAACGTCCTGCTTTTCGCAAGAAAGTTTGGCTCGAACTATAAAGCGAGCTCGCTTGTACACCATCTCAGCCTGACCGCGACCACCGACGGGGAGCTTGTCGCTGCTGCTCTTTGTATCGAGCCAGAGCCCGGCC
>JBGCDC010000413.1:0-2383 GCA_045105055.1 Phycisphaeraceae bacterium
AGTGCATGAATCAAAAGTAGTTCGCACACTGCGGCCTACCGGCACGCAATGTGGCACCCATCGAGTCAAAAGATTGTCCCGCTTACGCGCCGCGGCCGGGCTTGGCTCGGTTGGTGCGTTTTCGTTTGGGCTTGGGTTGGCCGTGGCCAGAGCTAGCGTGGGCGCTGGGCTTCCCGCCTGAATTGCCGCCTCGGGATCGGCCGCCCTTGGCACCACTGTTGCCGCGTGACTTGTTGCCGCCGCCGCGTCGTCCGCCGCCACCGCCGCCTTTTTGCTGGCCGTTCATCAGTGGGACGTTTTGCTTGGTGGACCAGTCGGGTCGATCGCCGACGATTTCGATGGGTTGGCCGAGCAGGCGTTCGATCTGTTGCAGGTTGCCCAGTTCGTCCGGGGCACACAGCGCGACAGCGTGGCCTTCTTCTCCCGCGCGAGCCGTCCGGCCGATGCGGTGGATGTGCGTCTCGGCTTCGTGGGTGATGTCGTAGTTCACGACGTGCGTGACCTTGTCGACGTCAATACCGCGTGCCGCGATGTCTGTCGCGACGAGGACGGGCAGCTTGCCGGACTTAAACGCTTCAAGCGCGCGTTGGCGGTTGTTCTGCGTCTTGTTGCCGTGGATGGCTAGGCTCTCGATGCCGCGGTCGCGCAGTTGACGGACGAGTTTGTCGGCACCGTGCTTGGTGCGGGTAAACGCGATCGTGCGATACATGCCTAGGTCGTTGTGCAGCTTGGCGAACAGGTCGGGCTTCACCGATTTGTCCGCAAAGTAAACGGTTTGCTTCACGCGGTCCGCAGCAGGCTTATCCGGTGCGATCTCGATCTTGACCGGCTCGTAGAGCATGTCGTTGACGAGCTTTTTGATCTCGCGCGGCATGGTCGCGGAGAAGAACAGCGTCTGGCGTTCGTCCGGGATCTTCGCAACGACTTTGCGGATGTCGTTGATGAAGCCCATGTCGAGCATGCGGTCGGCTTCGTCGAGGACGAGCACTTCGATCTTGCTGAGGTCGACGTGGCCCTGGTTCATGAGGTCGAGTAGTCGGCCGGGCGTAGCGATGAGGACATCGAGGCCGCGGCGGAGTTTCTTGACCTGTGGGTTCTGGTTGACGCCACCAAAAAGTACGGCACCACGCAGCGGCAAGTGCTTGCCATAGGTTTGGAAACCCTCTGCGATTTGGCCGGCCAGTTCGCGTGTCGGCGCGAGGACGAGGCATCGCGGCTTGTTGGTCTGCTTGGACCGCTTGTTGGAGAAGAGATTGTGGAGGATGGGCAGCGCGAAGGCCGCGGTTTTACCCGTGCCGGTCTGGGCGCAGCCAAGCACGTCTCGACCTTCAAGCACGGCCGGGATGGCGCGTTCTTGGATCGGTGACGGGGTTTCGTAGCCAGAGTCGAAGACGGCGCGCAAGACGGGCGCGCAGAGGGGGAATTCATCAAATCGCATGCTATTTTTCTTTCTGCAGTGCGGCCCGCATCGCTTGTTGATCAGCCAAAAGGGGCTGACCGCATGCGGGCAAGGGGGACGCACCGAGAGGGTCGTGGACATTCCACGAGGTAATCAGCCGATGCGCTGCAACTGTCACTGGGGTCGTTGGCCCGGCGGTTGCCGGTGTCTGTATCGACCAAAGGGAGGAAGTTGAGGCGAGACTATAGCGACAACCGGGGTCTGGGTCAATGATCCAAGACGTTATCTCTGGTTGGCGTGCCCGCCGTGCCGAGACTCAACTCGCGTATTTCTCGATGTAGGCCACGTCCTCTTCAACGAAAGCTCGCTTACTGTACTGCCGCTTTCGGCCGTTCTCTAGTTCAAGGACGACCTTGCTGCGTGAGGCTTCGATGAACTTGCCTTTGAAGGTCTTGCCGTTGGTGCCGGTCCATTCTCGCATCTGGTGGTCGATGGGCTCGGCAGGTGTTTTGTCTGCTTTATCGCTAGCGTTAGATGAGTCGCCTTGGTTTTTTTCGAGCAGCTTCACCATCGCCTTGCCCAACCCTTCGCCGACGTTCATATAAGTCTGGACGTTATTGCCGTAGTGGCCACAAGAACCGCCGCCCATTGAGAGCGGGTTGGAATAGACGAAGCCGACCTTGCCTTTGAGGTCTTCGTGATCACTCTTTGATAGCGCGATGAGCGCGTTGATCATTGCGCCATCGGCTCCGCCGGCATCCAACTTGGATTCGCCTAGGGATGCTGCGACGAACAAGGCGTCGGGCGCATCAAAATCTTTACGCAGTGCCCGGATCAACTGGACAAGGTTTTGCCCGTAGCGTTCGTAGTGTGCGGGGTTGCCTTTTTCCTTGCAGCCCTGCCACCAGAAGAAGCCTTTGACTTCGTACTCGGTTGCACCGGGGTAGTACTTGTCGAGGTTTTCGAGAATGTGCTTGGCCGAGC
>JBGCDC010000414.1:0-20223 GCA_045105055.1 Phycisphaeraceae bacterium
AGGTTGAGCGCCAGCGCGAGGGCCTGATCTTCCACTTCCCGCACTACCAGACCAAGGTCACACCGCACTCGACAATCCTGCTGGGCGACTACAAACTGCTCAAATCCCACGAGACCGGCCGAGTCAAGCTGTACAACCTCAAGAACGATCTTCGCGAACAAAACGACCTGAGCAAGGCCGAGCCGCAGCGGGCAACATCGCTCGAAGCCAAGCTAGATGAGGCCCTCAAAGAACTCGGTGCCGCGATCCCTGTCGTCAACAAAGACTACGACCCATCCAAGCCGACAGAGATCAGCTCGGGTCCGCCACGTGGTCGGCGGTAGATCAGAACGCTTTGTTTTGGCCACGGATACACACAGATGAGCACGGATTGAAAAACATCTATGAGCACCCGTGTTTATCCGTGGCGGAAACCGTCTTATGCTGTGTGCATCCCGCGGAGCTGATTCTTGCCCACCATCGCCCACATCTCGGATTTACATTTGCAGTCGGGCGTGCCTGCGCGGCAAGCACAGGTCGAGCCGATCCTAAAGAAGATCAACGAGATGAAGCCCGAGCTCGTCGTCATCAGCGGCGACGTGACGGATGACGGGTGGGATTCAATTGAGGAATTGAAGTGGGCGAAGGCTTGGTTGAATGAGCGGATCGATCGTGAGTGGTTTGCTGTGCCGGGGAACCATGATGTTGGGAATTTTGCTGACCAGAAAGAAGGAACTATTACTACAAAACGAGTCGAAGCATGGAATGAAGTTTTCGGATCGCAATTTGACCAACTCATTTGGTGCAAGCCCAAAAATCATAAAAAAAGGGATTTCTACATTGATGGATGGGCTATCGCCGGGATCAACTCCATGCTCATAGGGTCAGGATTAGCCAGCGAGAAAGAACAAGAGCATTGGCTTCAATCGATCTTAGACCTCCATGCATCAGGGGATTCGATCTGCGTAGCCGTTTTCCTCCACAGCCCGCTATTTGTTCGTATGCCTGACGAAACCAACTACTCTGAGACAAGCTACTGGTTGGGCAACGCGATTAAGCGATACGACATTTGGAGCACGATGATGCAAGATGGCGTTGAACTCATGGGATCAGGACATGTCCATCAAATAAAATTCGACACAATTGGTGAAGAAGAACATCGCGGGGCATTCCCTTCAGGAACACGCATCGCCTGGGCGCCGCCCGCGTCGGGGACTTGGGTGCATGCGCCGGGGTTGCCGAACCCGCCGATGCCGGATCAGACGGGGTTTTTCTTGCACACGCTGCATGATGATGGGCGGGTGGATTCTGAATTGATCGAGTGCGCTCCGATGTTGAAGTTGTATGAGCACAATCCTTGATCGTGTTTTATTTCTATAGGTAGGACAGGCATTCCTGCCTGTCAGTCGGCGAAGCCGAGAAATACACGATTAGGCCTTCGGCCTAGTGACAGGCAGGAATGCCTGTCCTACCGGGTGCAATGGTTACGTCTGTTGCTACGATGAGGTCATGCGAACAATCGCCCCGCTCATTCTGTTTTTAGTGTTTGCGATCGGCTGCACCTCAACCACGCAACAAACCCTTGTCACACAATCGGCCCCGGCCTATTCGTTGGCGGATGCGGATGCGTTGCCAGACATGCTGCGTATCCCGCTCGTCTCGGACAAGGGGTACCTGTTTGCGAACACCACGGTCGATGGCAAGCGGGCGGGGGCGATGCTGCTTGATACTGGCAGCACGCTGAACATCATCGATCGCGGGCTCGTCGCTCGGCTCCGCCTGACGCAAACCGGCCAGGGCAGAACCGTCGGCATCGCGGGGACACAGACGTTTACTCAGCACTCGGTCGAGTCCTTGGCGATCGGCGATCTGGACCTCGGCGTAGATAACGCTGGATCGCTAAGTATGCAGAAGCTCATGCGCGGCGCGAAGCGCAGCCCCGCGGGCCTCATCGGCTCGGTCTCGCTGCTGCCCCACCCCTTCACGATCGACTACCAAAGCAGCGAACTGATCATCTATAACCGCAAGACCTTCACCCCGCCGAAGAACGCGGAGCGCGTCATGCTCACGTTCTACGGCCGACTTCCCGCGGTCAAAGCCAGCCTTGCTAACGGGCAAGACATCATCCTCATCATCGACACCGGCGCGGACAACACGGCCTCGCTCCCGGTCAGCCTATCGACGATGCCCGGCGTGCTTGCCACGGGCTCCACCGGCGCGGGCAGCGCACGCGGCGTCGGCGGAGACATCCAAACGGTCCAAGGCTGGCTCAAAGAACTCAACGTGTTTGGCTACCGCCTCGCGGGTGTGCCCGTCACGTTCGAGCCCAAAACGCGCGAGCCAAGACGCAAAGACCTGCCCGTCGGACGCATCGGCGGACAACTCCTAAAAGACTTTCGGCTGACGTTTGATGCACGCTACGGCGTGGTGTGGGTGGAGTTTATTGGAGCGAAAAAAGAGTAAGACAATCTAGCAAGTAGATCGAAAAATAGCCCCCGTCGCAAGATGGGGGTTATTGGTGCGCGCTATCTCTAAGTAAAACGGATGACTGACTTCACTCCGCTTCGGTGAAGATCTGATCTTTCGCGGTATCGAGCAGGGCTTCCATCTGTTTGCGGACGGTGGCTTGGTCGATGTCTGCGTTTTTGGCTTCGATGTCGGCCATGACTTTGCGGAGGACATCGTCGTCACCGGGCTCTTCGAAGTCGGAGAGGACGACGGTCTTGGCGTAGGCAGCGGCCTCGTCGCCGGTGAGTCCGAACTGCTCGGCAAGCCAAAGGCCTAGGAGCTTGTTGCGGCGGTTGTTGACCTTGAACTTCAGCTCGCCGTCGTGGTGAAGTTTTGCTTCCATTCCTTTACGTCGGTCGTCGATGCCTGACATGATGATGCTCCTGCGATTGGCGTGATATTGTTGAATTCATTGTATCTGTATGGCAGCCGGTGCGCATGGGTGGACGGGATGCGATTTTGCGGTGTCGATGGGTTGGCGCGTATGATTCACCGGTGATCCAAACGATGAAACAACGTGCTGGGGTGTGGGGGCTTGTCTGGGGGCTGGCGGTGCTGTTTGCGCAGCCGAGCTTGGGGCAGCCCACGCATGAGTTGGATGAGACGGGCTCGTTTGTGAAGCTCGCTGAGCCGGACCCCGCGACGCCTGTCGGGCAGATCCAACTGATCCGACGGATGCTTGTAGCGGGTGATGCGAGCAAAGCGGAAGATGCGGCGGAGGACTGGATCGAGGCGAACCCTGCGAGCGATCTGCTCGTCGAGGCGTACCTCATCAAGGCCGACGCCATCGCCTCGCAGGGCGATTACTACCGATCTTTAGAAGACTATGAGCTGGTGATCCTGCTTTTCCCGGGGACCGAGCAATTCCGCACAGCGATCGAGCGTGAGTACGACATCGCAAAATTATTCGTTGGCGGTATGAAGCGAAGGGGCCAGTGGGTCGGCTTCAGGATCTTCAGTGCGGACGACACCGGCGTCGAGCTATTGATCCGTGTGCAAGAACGCCTTCCCGGCAGCGCGCTGGGCGAGCGGGCCAGCATCGACATCGGCGATTACTACTTCGATAAAGGCAGCATGGACATGGCGTCCGAGGCCTATGACCTGTTCCTGCTGAACTATCCCAACAGCCAACAGCGCGAGTGGGCGATGCTTCGGCTGATCCAGGCGTCGCTCGCCAAGTACAAAGGGCCCGAGTTCGACCCGTCGGGCTTAACCGATGCCGCCCAGCGTTTGCGTGAGTACCAGCGGGACTATCCCGCGGCAGCGGAAAAGATCGGTGCCCAAGCACTGATGGTTCGGATCAACGAATCGCTCGCGAAGAAGAAGCTCGTGACCGCGCGGTGGTACGAAGAGCGTGGTCTGCCACGCGGCGCGATCACGATGTATCGCAACGTTGTGAAGGACTACCCCGGCTCAGCAGCGGCGGTCGAAGCACTTGCAGAACTAAAAGAGCGTGGCGTGCCGGTGATTGATCCGCGCAAAGCGAGGCGCGAAGCAGCACTCCTCAAAGAGTCGGAGGAAGCGTCCGATGAATAAGCGGCTGCCTTACGCCCTGCTTTGTTTCGCCCTGCTACTCACGGGCTGTGGGTACTCGACGACTGAGCTGTACCCGACGCAATACACGACGGTGACGGTGCCGAACTTCGAGAACCGATCGAATGATCGGACGGTCGAGTTCACGCTCCGCGAGGCGTTAATCAAAGAGCTTGAGCAGCGGACGCCCTACAAAGCCGTCAGCGGCACGGGACTGTCCGACACCCAGCTCACCGGCACGGTCGTTCGCGTGAACCGCTCACTCATTAGCCGAGACGCGACCGCGGGTTTGCCTCAGGAGATCGAGGTCACCGTGACAGTTGATTTTGAATGGCGGGACCTACGAACGGGACAAGTCATCCGCGGCTTCCGAGGCTTAAGCAGCAGCGGCCAATTCGTACCCAACCGGGCAGTGGGCGAGTTCGACGACGACGGTGTTCGGCTGGCGGTATCACGCCTTGCGACCGATATTGTCTCGCGGATGCGTGAAGACGGCTGGTAATCCCACCCCTGCCGGGCTGTGCCTGCGTGTGGGTTACGGAACCTGCTCGCCCTTGCCGGAATCGCCGATAAACCAAGACGAACCGCCCCGCCCAACCGAGCGTCCTAAGCACGACTAGAATACGCTTACCGATCGCCCGAACGACTAAGAGACCCATGCATGTCCGAGAAGCCAGAGAAACGCAAAGACGACACTGACAAGCCCGAAGACAGCAAGGGCCAGCCCACCAAGCAGCCCAACCCACTGAGTAAGTGGTCGCTGGGCTGGGCACTGTTGATCCTCTTCGTCGTCGTCATGGCGATCATGATGAACAGCGGCTCGGGCGAGGCGGACCGCGTCACGTTCGACAAGTTCTTGGCCGAGGCCGAGGCAGGCCACTTCGTGGACAACGTCTACCGTATCGAAGACAACCGCTTCATCGCGGAGCTTGAAGAATCCGTCGCCCACCCCAACCGTGAAGAAGTCATGGGCGGGAAAATCATGGTCGACGTGCCTTCCGAGATCATGGCCACGTGGGACCTCAAGCTGCGCGAATCCGGTGCGGACGTCGCGCCCAAGGTCACCCGCGTTAGCTTCTTCCTGCAGCTCCTGGGCAACTTCATTGTCTTCGCGCTCATCATCTTGTTGATCTGGTTCCTCTTCTTCCGTGCGATGCGCGGCGCAGGCGGCGGGCCCGGCGGAATGCTCGGCAGCTTCGGGCGATCCAAGCACAAAGTCCTCACCAAAGAACACTCGACCATCACCCTCGACGACGTCGCTGGCATCCAAGAAGCCAAGGACGAAGTCGGCGAGATCATCGAGTTCCTACGCAACCCCAAGAAGTTTCAACGCCTCGGCGGCCGCGTCCCCCGCGGTGTCATGCTGATTGGACCTCCCGGCTGCGGTAAGACCCTCCTCGCAAAGGCAGTTGCTGGCGAAGCGGATGTCCCCTTCTTCTCGATCTCCGGCTCGGACTTCGTCGAGATGTTCGTCGGCGTCGGTGCGTCCCGCGTCCGTGACCTCTTCAAGCAAGCCAAGGATACCGCCCCGTGCATCATCTTCCTCGATGAAATCGATGCGGTTGGCCGACGCCGAGGCTCGGGATTTAGCTCTGGCGGACACGACGAACGCGAACAAACCCTCAACGCGATACTCGTCGAGATGGACGGCTTCGATAGCTCCGACCAAGTCATCGTCATCGCCTCGACCAACCGCGCGGACGTACTCGACCCCGCGCTGACCCGCCCCGGCCGCTTCGACCGCAGCGTGCAGGTGCATCTGCCCGACGTGCTAGGCCGAGCGGAGATCCTCAAGGTCCACAGCCGAAAGGTCAAGATGTCCCCGGATGTCGAGCTCGAACGTGTCGCTCGCGGCACGCCGATGTTCTCCGGTGCCGAGCTTGAAGCTGTCATCAACGAAGCCGCCATCGGCGCGACGCTCCAAGACAAAGACTGGGTCGAGATGGAAGACCTCGAAGAAGCCCGCGACAAGGTCAAGTACGGCCGATCGCGTAAGAGCGCCCGCGTCGAAGAAGACGACCGCCGCGTCGTCGCCTATCACGAAGCCGGTCACGCGGTAGTCATCATGCACCAAGAGCATGCCGAGCCGCTACACAAAGTCACGATCATTCCGCGCGGCCAAACCGGCGGCACGACCTTCATGCTCCCCGAGCGTGACCGCATGATCTACGGCAAGAAGCGACTGCTCGCGTCCATGCGTGTGTCCTATGGCGGCCGTATCGCTGAGCAAATGTTCTGCGATGATCAGTACAACGGCACAGCAGGCGACATCCGTCAAGCCACCGGCATCGCGCGGGCCATGGTCACCGAGTACGGCATGTCCGATCGCGTCGGCTTCCAGCTCTTCGCCGCGGCCGACGACGGCAACCCCTATCAACAGGGCGACCATCACAGCGATGAAACGACGCAGATGATCGACCAAGAGGTCAAGCGCCTCATCGACGAGACCTACGCCGAGACGAAGCACATCATCGAGACGCATAAGGATCAAGTGATCGCGATCGCTGAAGCCCTGCTCAAGTATGAGACCTTGACGGCAAACGAAGTCGACAAGCTCATGAAAGGTGAGTCGCTAGGCAAGACTACCGTGAGCGACCTGCTTGCTGCGGAGCGTGAAAAAACCGTAGACGCCCCGGTCGACGACGCTGCGACATCAGATCAAGCCGACGAAGGAGAATCCGACACCGGCGGCATGATGCCAAGCCCAGCGTAAACGTCTCGGGAACTTTATGATGCCTGCATCCCCCTTTCCGCAGGCAACCCATGCAAGACAATGACGCTTCGCCAGAACCGCTTGATGCTGATGTAAATGCCCAAGCACCGCTTCAGGCTCAACTCTCAATCCAGCAGATCGACTTCGATCTGAACTGCGTGCGATGCGGCTACAACCTCCGCAGCGCCTCCGCCGAGGGCCATTGCCCCGAGTGTGGCGAGCCTGTCGTAACCACCCTGCGTCCCGACCTGCTGCACATGGCCAACCCAACTTGGCTGGGCAAACTCCGCAAAGGCGCGAACTGGCTCATCGCAGGCATCGTGATGAATCTTGCGTTGATTCCGGTGGGCATGCTCATTGGATTCGCCACAGTCGTTTCGAACTCAAGTTCAAATGGCACGCTCCCCACCGTCGCACTCGCCGCGCTTAGCGGGCTTGGACTTATCATCGCCCTGACCTATGGCGTGGCCATCTGGCTGATCACAGAGCCCGAACCCGAGCTGCTCATCAACCGGACATCACGGTCGCTCATGCGTTGGCTCATCATTCCCGCCATGATCATCAGCTTGCCTACTGATTTCCTCAGCGCCGCAGGTCAACCCGCGTTAATGTTTACTGCCGCGGGGATTGAATTCATAAGTTCGATCTTGGCACTCGTCGGATTCGTCGCGGGGATGTTGTATCTACGCCTGCTAGCTGATCGCATTCCCGAACCAAGCCTAGCCAGGCAAACCACGACGGTCTGCTGGGGAGTAATCGTGACGATGTCGATCATGATCTTATTCTCCACAGGGATCACATTCTTCGTTTTAATCGCAGCGAACTCCACCAATGCGAATGCCTCAGCGAAAGCGTTCGGCGCGATCGGCCTACTTTTATGCCCAGTTCTCCTTGCAGCACTGGTCTTTGGTATTTGGTGGATTGTTTTGATGTTCCAATACCGCACGCGCTTCACACAAGCATACGAGATCGCTCTCGGGCAAAAGCGCGCATGAAATAAAACCGAAAATGATCTAAATGTAATTGAGGAGAAGCCTGCTCGTAACGAGATACTTCCGTGATGAAAGCGATCAAGCTGCGGCGCGTTGTTCGTCCTGATCGAGCTCGCGTTGTGCGGCACGGACCAGCTCGGTCGGCTCGAGTTTGGACGTCGGGCGGACAACCGTCTTGGTCGTCCACAGACGCACCAAGACCATCATGCCATAGGCGTAGCAAGCTAAAAGGTAGACACCCAAAATGATCAGCAGGGCTTGGGACATCTCAAACTCCGATCGAGGCGGCGGTCAAGGCGGGCTGGCGATCTGCCAGAACAAAGAATCCTATTGATACATACCTCGACATATCAAGCTCAACACGTACAAAATTACCCGATAGATGTGTCAGCTTGGCATTTTGTCCACTAAATCAGAAGCATCTAAAAGATCATTGGCTTTGACTGCCTTCGCCAGCGACTTCCCGACCAATGACGCAAGTGTCGATGCAGGCAGGCCAGTGCCAGGGCGTTTCACTGTAAGGTCCCTATCAGTCAACACATGCCCTGCGGGCAGGTCGCTGACGACGCACACGCTCTGCCGAGACACCCGCCGGACATCGCGTTCCACCTCGCTCACGTCTTTCAAAACCAATCCCATTGCTGACTGTGCCTCGCGGATGTTCGCGACGTACTGCTTCATCTGCTCCCCATCCAAGCTCGCCGCATGGTCAGGCCCCTTTGCAGTTCGATCGTGCGTCAGGTGCTTTTCGATCACGACCGCCCCCGCCATCACCGCCAGTGCCCCTGTCTGCAAACCACGCGTGTGGTCCGAGTATCCAATCGGCAAACCCAACGCCCCGCGCATCGCCAGGATCCCGCCGAGCTGCGCCCGGCCCATTGGCGTCGGATAGCTCGACACACAATGCAGCATCGCCCCGCCCGCGTCATGCCCACGCAGCAGTGCCGCAGCTGGCTCAAGCTCATCTAGCGAGCACGTCCCCGTCGAGATCAGCATCGGCAAACCCATCGCCGCGCAAGCCTCTAACAACGGCCCATTCACCGCATCCGGCGACGCCGTCTTAATCGCATCCAACCCCAGATCCGCGAGTTCCGCTGGGTCCGCCAAGCTAAACGGCGTCACCACCGCAGCCAAACCGCATACCTTCGCATGCGACACCAGCCCCGCCAACACATCGATCGGCATCGCAAGCTTGCCAAGCAACTCCCGCTGATTCGCCGCCTGTCCCTGTTGATAACCCGCCAATTCTGCCTGATTCGACAGTAAGCGATCGGGGTGAAAATACTGAAACTTCACCGCATCGACGCCTGCAGCCGCCGCAGAATCGATGAGCAGACGCCCCAACGCCGCGTCGCCATCGTGGTTGACCCCGATTTCCGCGACGACCGACACCCTCGCTTGCTGGCGGTTGTCAGCGGCCGAAAACGCCAAGCTCAATTTTTTTTCAAAATCCTGCATGACAAATTGCATGCTACCCCAGCACGCCGACGGATGTTGTTTATAATGTTTGGCCCGACCGGTTAGCTCAATTGGTAGAGCATCGGCCTTTTAAGCCGCAGGTTCTGAGTTCGAGTCTCAGACCGGTCATTCGTCTCGCGTCAAACGCTGCAGCATCGCAGCCCTCGGTGGTATCATCACTTCGCCCACCACCGGAGACGCAAGACATGAATCACATAACGACCTACACCGCCCTATTTTGCTGCGTGATGCTGTTCGGCTGCCACGCGACACAAGCCAACGAATCACACCCCGTACCCGAGTCAGACCTCTGGCTCACCTACAAAGGCGAAGAAGGCCCGGGTAAAGGCAAGCACATCGTGTTGCTCGCTGCGGAGCAAGAGTACCGAGCCGAGCAGGCCCTGCCTATGCTCGCGCGGACACTCTCAAAACACCACGGCTTTGACTGCACCGTCATCTTCTTAATGAACGACGAGGGCTTGGTCGATCCGACCGGCGCATCGCCTATTAAAGAAGAAGGCGTCTACAACAACGTCCCTGGCATGGAACACCTCGCCAAGGCCGACGCCTTCATCTGGATGTCGCGCTTCATCAAATTCAGCGACGAAGACAGCCAGCACCTCTACGACTATTTCGATTCGGGCAAGCCCATCATCGCATTGCGCACTGCCAACCACGGGCTCAAGGGCGGCAAGCCCTACGTCGTCAACGGCAAGAACGTTTCTCAACGCGAAATGCTCGGCGGCGCGTTTATGGGGCACCACGGCGGATGGAAACGTGAAGCGACCAGCGGTTTCGCTGTCGAAGAAAATAAAGACCACCCGATCCTGATCGGCATTGGTAAAGACTACGTCTGGGGAACGACCGACGTCTACCGCTGCCACAAAGAAGACACCGTCCCCGCCGACTGCACGCCGATCCTGATGGGTCAGCCGATGAAAACGCTTGAACGCGACGCCCCGCCAAACACCGACAAGGTTCCGCTGCCCATCGCATGGACCAAGATGTGGACCGGCAACAAAGGCAAAGCCTCGCCGATCCTGCACTACACCATGGGCTCGGCGAAAGACTTTGAAAACGAAGGCGTCCGCCGATTTACCATCAACGGCGTGTACTGGGGCCTAGGCATGGCCGACCAGATTAAGCCGGACAGCAACATGTCGATCGTCGGCGAATATAAACCGCTTAAAGACGGCTTCAACTACGAGAAGCTTGGCGTGTACCCAAGACCGGCCAGCGATTTTCGTTGATACACAAGTATTTACCGGTATTGCAACGCCCGATTAATGACCTTGACCACTTGCTCTGCGAGCTTTTTCGAGCCCGCTTTGGTGTAGTGCACGTTCTTGGGCTGCTGTAGCTTGTCTTCGTATTTTTTCGCGTAAGCGTAAAGGTCGTGGATCTTCATTTTGTGCTTAGCCATGACCTCTGCTGCAGCGATGTTGTACTTCAGTGCATCACCCGCGACGCGACCCTTTGTCCCCTCTGGCACTGGTGTTGTGTTCCGCCAAATCAACGTCGCGTCGGTCTTCTTTAGCCGTATTACCAGTGCGTCCAAGTTTTTGGCGTACTGCTCAACAGAGATATTCTGCTTACCTTGATCAACCGCAACCATGCTCCCCTTCTCGTTCACGTACTTGAGATCGTGTAATCCAAAGTTGAAGTGGATGACGTCCCACTTCCCTTCGCCCAGCCAATTATCTATTTGATCGAGCCCGCGCCGCGTATCGCCACAGTTCACCGGCGGACGGTGCAAGTTCGCAACACCTTTAAGCATCGTTCGGGTATCGAGCGTGTAGCCCATCGAGATCGAATCGCCAATGATCAAGACGCGAGGCAGATCAGGATTGTCTTCGATCTGCTCAAGCACAGGGTTTGGCTTCTTCTTCTGCGCCTGTGCTTGCGAAGGTGCCAACCCAAGTGTTATCGCGACAGATAAAGCCAAAGCTACACAACCAATATTTCTAAAACGTGTCATTTCACTGATCCTTTACTAAATCAAAGAATAAATTTCGCTACGCCGCCGCTACTTCCCAGCACCCTCATCAATGACTGCCATGATTACATTGGCGACACGTTCGCCCAGCAGCTCAGAACCCTGGCGTGTGTAGTGCACATCGTTGGGCTTAGGCGATAGTTCGCTAAGCCTCGGCAAAACCAGTGCATGCAAGTCATTGATCTGGACGCCATGGCGATGCATGACACGGTTGGCAGCGTCGAGGTACTGTAGCTCAAGATCGCGAGAGATCACCACTTCGGTCTTGAACTGCTTAAGCATCGTGACCTCAGGCGAGGGGCAAGCAGGCGTCGTCGTTGCCCAGATGAGTTTCGCGTTGGTTTGCTTCAGTCGCGTGACAAGTTCATCAAGGCGACGCTCGTAGGCTTTGGGCGAGCGATCTTCGTCTTTGTATCGCCAGCCATAGATATCCCATAGCCCCCAGTTAAAGTGAATTACATCCCATTGCGTATCGCCGAGCCAGTCGTCGATCTTTTGCACACCGTGGCCCGTCCATTGCCCATTACCCGGAATACGTTGTACCTGAGCCTTACCTTGCAGTCGCGTGACAACGGTCTTGTGATACCCCTGGCTGATCGAGTCGCCAATGATCAAGACCTTAGGCAAAACATTTACACGGCTCGCCGCAACTGGGTCCAACGGATCAGCCTTCGAAGCATTGGCGGAACCATACTCAACCGCTTCGCACGCACCGAGCGAAACAGCCAAAATGACAATGAAGAAGAAACGTACTAATTTCATAGATTTAGCTCTAATTTTTCAAAATAAGAAAAATACGATTTATTCAAATTCGATCGTGATACGATCGACCATCGGCTTTGACTTGTTTTCGGTGGTATCCACAAGCTTCATCTCAAAGGCGAAACCAAAACCTGCTGGCAACTTACTGGCATCTAACTTCGCAGATGTCTTGCTAATCTGTTTCGCAAATCCTTCAATATAGTCGTAGGCTTCTTTAACCTGTTGCCAGTCGGTCCATTGGTCAACCTTACCGTCATTATCAGTGTCAACGCCTATGCGTGCTTCTACCGTTTCGACCCAAGGCCCATCACTGACATAGTCAGTCGGCTGCTGGGTCCAGAGATAAAACTTTCCTTCCGCAAAGCCGATGTCAGGATCAGGATGGCCTTTGCCGATCTGATCGCACCATTGGAACGGCTTGCCCAACTCATCGGTCGTAAACCAGCCGACGGCAAGGTCTTTGCTGTTCGCGGGATGGAAGTCGCCGAAGAGGTAATACTGCCCGCCGATCGCGATCGCGGCCCAGTCGCCATAGGCATTCTGAACCGGCTCGTGGATGTTGTAGGTTGCGATGTTGGTTTTATAGTTTTTGGGATCTTCCTTTACCCAGTGCGGGTGCTTGTACGTGCCATCCTTGCCGGTGTCTGTTGTGCGATGATCGACAGCGGGGGCGAGGATCTTATAACCGCCAGCAGGCGAATTACTCATTGCATGCCCCGCTAAAGGCGAGTCCCACGAATGCTTCCCCGCATTGATAGGACTCCAGTCTTCATAGATGACATGAAAATTGCCGTCTAGATCGCGAATGAAACCTGCATCGGAACCATCGGAGGGGTCTTTGAAAGCTAGGCCTAGGTTTTTGCCGGGCTTACCGTCGGTTAGGTCCTCATCAACATACGCGTGTGGGTCTTGATCGTTTGGGAAATCGTAGAAGATATAAGTCTTCCCATCCACGTACTCAGCAGAAGTGACCCATCGCGAAAAACCTTCGGTGACTGGTCCGTGGTGAACCCAATTGACCATGTCTTTGCTCTGCCATGCGTGGTAGCCGCCTTTACCTTTTTGCAGGCCGCCTGGCGCATCAAATTGATTCGGGTACGGCGTGGTCAGCAGCGTGGCATGACCAAAGCCTTCGAGTGTTGCTGGCTCGCCTTCAAATCCTGCGGGACGTTGAATATTGTTGCCTCGGCCTTTACCACCATATCTACCAAAGGCCCAGTAGTTAGCCATACCCTTCGTAAGGAACACGGGGGCGTCTTGCATATTGACTGGGCCGAGGTTCTTAACTGGCTCCCAGTTTTGCCAAATTGGCGACTGTTCAAAAATAATTGATTTAGCTTTTTTCTTTGTATCAAACGCCTTGATCTTGCTGGTGTATTTGCCAACATCGCTAGATGGAAAAACGAGGCCGTCTTTGACCGTCAGCTCTTCATGGCTTTGCGTCGCATCAAGCCAATCCTGCTGGCTATCAATGGCCCATGCGTCTTCAGCCAAGGCCGGCATGCATAGGACAGAGGCCAGTAAGCTAGTCGCGAGATACGTTTTATGATTTAGCATGTTTTATTCCTTGTCTGGGCGGCGTTTTATGAATTCAAGAGATATCAAAATTCTATTTCTCAAGGTCCCATGGCTGGGCTGGGTTGGCCTGATATGCCGGGGCTTGATCTTCCGGGGGGAAGGAGGCGAGGATCGCTTTAAACTTAGCGATGGCTTTCGAATGCTCGGGCGTAACTGGCGCAGACTGCAAGAGGTTTGTCTTCTCCCATGGATCCTGCAGCATGTCGTGGAGGCGGATGATTTTGCCTTGCGTATCCACCCACACTTTAAATCGCTTATCCCGTAGCACACGATCGTCGTAAGGCTGGGCAGGTACAACTCGGCCGTGACGAAGTTTCGCAGGCTTACCACCCATCGCGAGGATCCATTGCCGCGGTGAATCATTTGCTTCACCGCGTAATAGCGGCGCGAAAGACTTACCATCGAGGACATGCTGATCGGGCATCTGCGTGCCTGCCAAGTCTGTAAACGTCGGAGCAATATCAGTAAAGTCCACGAGCGCGTCGGTTTCGCTGCCTGGCTTAATACCCGGGCCGGTGACGATGAAGGGCATCGCGGTACCGGCCTCGTTCATCTTCATCTTCGCCGCACGGACGACCGTGCCCTGCCGCTGATTCTTTTGGCCCATTCCCGTGCCGTTGTCGGTCGTAAATACGATATACGTCTTGTCGCGAACCCCTGCCTCATCGAATGCTTGGATCAGTCGGCCGACAAGCTTGTCCATGTACCGCACCATGCCGGGAAACGCGTCGGGGCCTTTGCTATTGGGCTGATCGGGCGTTGATGTGAGCGGGCCATGCGTCAGCGTCATCGGGAAGTAGACGAACATTGGTCCGCCACAATTTTCCTTAATAAAGTCGACCAAGAAATCGCAGTACACGTCCGGCCCGAATTGCCCCGTGCGCGTCTTGCTCTTGCCATCCATCGCGATGTACGGATTCCAAAAGCGTTCGCGACTTGCCTTCACGCCCGTCTCGTAGCCTGTCCACATACACCAACGGTCGAACCCAGCCTCATGCATCGCACGCGGCTCAACACGAAAATCATCGATCTGCCACTTACCTGCCGCTGCGGTTTTGTAACCCGCCTTGCGCAGAACAAGTGGATAGCTCGGATTCATCGTCGGATCGAAGTGGGCCCCCGCCCCCCAGCGTGGCACGTCCCAGTGATTTGTCCAGCCATGACGAAACGGGTACTGCCCGGTCAAGAGCGTCACGCGTGTCGGCGTACACTGCGGCATCGACCACGCATTGGCAAAGCTCATCCCATCTTTAGCAAGCTGATCGATGTGAGGTGTTTCGATTTTCTCGCCGCCGTAGCTGCCGATCCACTCCTTACCCAAATCATCAACCATGATGAAGAGGATATTGGGCTTGTCCGCCAACACAGGCATACAGCAGAGCATTAACCAGACAACGAGTAAGAGTAAACGCAAGCGAAATCTCCGAGAATCATACGATTCTGATAACAACATATGCTAACCGATGCCGACCATTGCACTGCATCCATATAGACGCGAGCAAGCATCAAAGCGCGACACCCATGCGGACCGATGAATAGGGGACGATGCCCTACCAGACCCTTATTCTCTCCGACACCCACCTCGGCAAGCCCGGCCAGCTCACTGCCGCCGCGTTGCGACCGGTCTGGCAAGGCGTGGACGAACTGGTCATCAACGGCGATACGGCCGAGGTACAGGTCCCTTGGTTGCGCGGGGCGGCGGTACGCGAGCTTGATCGCCTTGAGCATCTCGCTCGACAAGACGGCGTCAAACTCACGCTCATCTCCGGCAACCATGACGCGTACCTCACCGACCGACGCTGCTTGCAATTGGCCAACGGCCACATCCTGATCATGCATGGCGACGCGTTGCACCCGGCCATCGCACCATGGACCCGTTCCGCGAAGTCACTTGCGCAACGCACCGAGCGCGAAATCGCCAAAGCAGCGACAGACGACCTTGCCAGCCGATTAGACATCGCACAACACGTCGGCCACAGCGAGTTTCTACGTGAGTACGTGCTTTCCAGTCATGGCGAAAACATCTTTCAACGCCTCTTCGCCAGACCCCTCGAAGTGCCTTTGGTACTCAATTACTGGCGAAGCGAGCCAGCGCTGGCAGAGCGTTTTATGAAACGCTACGCGCCACAGGCCAAGGTCCTTATCGTCGGGCATTCTCATCGCCGAGGCGTTTGGAAGCGCGGCGAGCGTACACACATCAATACCGGTGCCTTCACGTTCCCTGGCCGACCGCAGTGCGTCCACCACCAAGGCAGCACGCTAAGCGTCTACCACATCGTCAAGCGCGACGGACAGTACCACCGCGAGGCGAAACCTGTGATGCAGATGCAAGACGCGGCTCTATTCGATGACGCAACATCAAGGCAAGTCCTAAAAACGAACGCGGCGTAATCATGGATGCATCCCAACCATTGGTCACGCTCGAAGTCTGCATCGATTCACTCGCCAGCGCGAAGATCGCAGCGGCGAATGGTGCGACACGTGTAGAGCTAAACGCGGGACTAGAGCTCGGTGGCTTGACGCCTTCGATCGGCTTGGTCGAGCAAGTTATCGAAGCATGTAAGCCGATGGGCTGCGAAGTCATCGCGATGGTTCGGCCAAGGCCCGGCGGCTTCGCTTACAACGCTGACGAATTGGTCGTCATGCAGCGAGACATCGTACGATTACTTGCTATAGGAGTTGATGGCGTTGCGCTCGGCGTGCTCACTTCAGATGGTGATATCGATGACGCTGCGAATCGGGCATTGATTCAACCCATATTGGACGCGACCAAACAAGCCGTCTTTCATCGAGCATTCGATCTCACACCAAATCCGAGCAGTGCCCTAGAAACCCTTATTTTGCTTGGGTTTCATCGCATCTTGACAAGTGGCCAAGCGCCCACCGCGATCCAAGGCGCCGCGGTGATCCGCGCATTGATTCATCAAGCTGACGGCAGAATCGAGCTACTACCCGGCAGCGGGATCAAGGCAAAAAACGTCGAAGCAGTCATACGCGAGACGGGGTGTGATCAGGTCCATGCATCTCTGCGGCAAGCCATTCAAGATTGCTCTGGCTCATCCAATTCCGCGATCCAATTCGATAGCCCTCCGCCGTGTGATGGTGGGTTTTATCAGGCGGATCCAGACAAAATCGCTGCGATTATTAGTGCAATGCGTGTATAGACTTTGCAATTGGATCGGTATCCCGCAGCGTGCCTCCGAGCAGGCAAGCGGCAGGCTTGGGGTGGTGTCTTTAGTGTTGTGTGATTGGGGTCGGTACCACGCGTTCAAACCCGCCTGCCCGGCAAACGTGAAGCTCGAATTTGTGATTCGCGGTGCGTGTGGTTGCCGCGCCGAAGCTGCCATGCTGATCGATGGCAATGAGCGAGAGGCCCCGTTTTGAATTGGCTGGGTCGCGTTCAATCATCCGGCGTAGTACACGGTCGGTCGCTTCGGCAGCACTAGCACCGCAGCGCATGGCATCCGTCACGCGACTCGAAACGGCGTGACGATACAGCTCTTCACCGATGCCCGTACTTGCGGCGCAGCCCGAATCATCGTCCGCATACAAGCCCGCCCCGATAATCGGCGAGTCCCCTACTCGGCCCGCGCGTTTGTACCCAAGTCCACTCGTCGCAACACACGCGACCGTTTCGCCTCGGTGCCAGCCGAGCACGCAAACCGTATCGTGGCCGACCATCTTCTCTTGATCTGCTTCGCCCGCCTCAACCTTCGCTCGCCACGCTTCGTATTCCGAACGTGTTGTATCTGTGAGCATCGCCTCGGGCGAAAGACGCTCAAATCCTTGCTGAACAACAAAATCGTCGGCCCCCTGCCCCGCAAGCATTACGTGATTCGTCTTCTCCGCGACCGCTTGCGCCACACGGATCGCGGGGCAATAGGTCCGTAGCGCCGCGACGCTGCCGCACCTGAGATTGCTGCCGCGCATGTATGCCGCGTCGAGTTCGACGATGCCATCACGATTGGGGAGTCCGCCGATGCCGACCGTGGGGATTGCAGGATCGATTTCAATCTCGGCGGTCGCCTGCACACAACTCGCCGCCAAGTCACTGGTCTTTTGCCAATGCGCCCAAGCGGCGCGCACGGCCTGCTCACCGAAGTCCCAGGTTGCAATAAAGATCGGGGTGTCGATGACGTCCGACATCGCTTAGCCGCGCTGATCGATCGGAGAGACCTTGAGGCCGGTCGGGCCGGTATAAACCTGTCGTGGGCGATAGATGCGCGACTTCTGGTCGTTGACTTCTTTCCAGTTCGCGATCCAGCCGGGCATACGGCCCAGTGCGAACATCACGGTGAACATGTCTTCGGGGATGCCCAGAGCTCGCATGATAATACCGGAGTAGAAGTCGACGTTCGGGTAGAGGTTGCGTGACTTGAAGTACTCGTCATTGAGCGCGGCTTCTTCGAGCTTCATGGCGATCTTGAGGAGCGGGTCGTTGACACCAAGCTTCTTGAGCACCTTGTCGGCCGACTGCTTGAGCACTTGCGCACGCGGGTCGAAGCTGCGATACACCGCGTGGCCGAAGCCATAGAGCACGTCTTCTTTGTTCTTCACCTTCTCGATGAAGGCGGGCACGGTCAGTGCGGATTGATCGATGCGGTGGAGCTGTTCGAGGACCGCGACGTTGGCTCCGCCGTGCTTTGGACCCCAGAGTGCTGAGACGCCTGCTGAGCACGACGCGAAAAGGTTCGCACCGGAGCTGGCGACCATGCGCACTGTCGACGTCGAGCAGTTTTGCTCGTGGTCCGCGTGCAAAATCAAAATTAGGTTGATCGCTTCGACAATGTCCGGGTCGAGGTCGGCCTGCTGGCCATCGGTCGTGAACATCATGTGCAGGAACTGGCTGGCGTAGTCCAGACCTTTCTGCGGCGGGACGGGCATCTTCCCGGTCGTATCTTTGTATCCCGCTGCCGCTAGGGTTCGGCCCTGGCTGATCAGTCGCGCAGCGGCTTGGAGGAAGCCCTTATCGCCGTCGACTTCGTCAAGCCCAGGGTGGTAGACGCTGGCGGCGTGGATCGATGCGGCGAACTTGGCCATGGGGTGGCCTTGGTTCGGGAAGCCTTCGATCGAGCGGAGAACGCTCGGGTTGATCTCGGCGGTTTCGTCGATGAGTTCAGTCAGCTTGTTGAGCTGGGCCTGGGTCGGCAACTCGCCAAACATCAACAGCCAAGCGACTTCCAAGAAGCTGCAGTTCTCGCAGAGGTCCGCAATCGGGTAACCGCGATAGTGGAGGATTCCCTTTTCGCCGTTGATAAAGGTGATGTCGGACTGAACGGAGCCGGTGTTGCGGTAGCCGGGGTCGAGGGTGATGTAGCCGGTCTGAGCGCGGAGCTTGGTGACGTCGATCGCGTGCTCGCCCTCTGAGCCGACGGTGATGGGCAGCTCCATCGTTTCATGGCCGGGGATGGAGAGTTTGGCGATGTCATCAGGCATAGCGAGAGTCCCGAGGGGGTTGGACAAAAAAGGATCCTGCGATTGATATTCGGCTTGAAACAGCGTTCAGAGCGGTTCAATCGGGCCTTGCAGTGTAGATAGATTGATCGCTTTTGGCCAGTTGAGGGAGGTTAGGCAGAGCTGTCTGCGGGCAAGAACATCTCAATATGCTTGATGCCCGCCTCCATGTAATAGTCGCCTTCTGCAAGCCAACCTAAGTGCTCGTACCAGCGCTGAACATCGGCCTGAGCGGACATATCGCCCCTTCTGCCGGGCACTCTGCGGATCCACGCGTGTATGGCCCGCATCATCGAACTGCCATGCCCCCTACCCCGATGAGCCTGAGCCACCGCGACACGCCCGACCTTGACGTAGTTTTCATCGCCCAGCGACAGTAGCCGAGCGGTGCCGAGTAGTTCATTGCCCTGCCACATCATGACGTGATGCGCTTCGGGGTCGAGCTCATCGACATCCGGAACCGAGCAGATCTGCTGGCCAACGACAAACACCTCGCCACGCAGCTTCAGACAGGCATGAAGCTCCAAGAGCGTTAGCTCATCGAATGACTTGATTTCGATTTGGATGTCTTCTGCCATCGAGCACTCAATGGGGATCAATCGATCGTGTCCAAAGCCTTATCCACGGCCTTCATCGTCTTGGGCGCACCAGCGTATTGGGCTTTGTAGGCTTCGAGCGCCGTGCGCTGTTTTGCGGGATCTTCGTTGTCCCGGACGATCTTTCGCACCTCTCGCTCGGCCATCCGGTCGATGCGACCGATGTCTTTTTCAAGCGATCCGACGTACAACGTGTGAACCTTACCGAGGATGCCTGCGTTGTCTTTGTCTTCGTGGTTGATGCGGGTTTGGATGACGGCCCATGCTTCGGCGTAGTCCTTGGCACGTATCGTTTTGGCAATCGCTTCGAGCTCAGCTTCGTATTCAGGCAGCCGCTGCGTCGAGGCGATGAAGCAGTCCACAGATTGTTGGCGGGCACCCTTGGACTGATTGTGACCGACGTCGGGCCAGTACTGCGCGTCGTAGATGAAGCCGCCCTGCTCGAGCATTTTTTCGTATCGCTTGGCCCATTCGAGCCGACCAAACGGAGCGTCGCCGAAGGATTTTTTCGTGTCGCTTTCACCACATGACATGACGAACAAGACACCACGCGCCTTTGGGTTGGGCTTGGCTCGCTCGGCATAGTCGCCCGTCGCCCAGGTGCCGCCGGAGTGTGCGGCGCAGCCCGCGACGAGGTCGGGGTACTTCATCGCG
>JBGCDC010000415.1:0-10841 GCA_045105055.1 Phycisphaeraceae bacterium
GCGCGGGTAAAACCACATTAATCTCAGCTATCTGCGGCATTATCAAACCAACGTCTGGGACTGTAACGGTTGCGGGCTTTGATATTATTAAAGACTTCCGAAAGACCCGCTCAATTATTGGTCTGGTGCCACAAGAGCTGACTACCGATTCTTTTGAGACAGTTTTCAATACCGTTGCCTTTTCCCGCGGACTCTTCGGTAAAGCGCCGAATGCGGCACATATTGCGAAGATTCTTACAGCGCTCTCTTTGTGGGATAAAAAAGACAATATGATCATCCCACTCTCCGGTGGCATGAAGCGAAGAGTGCTTATCGCTAAAGCACTTTCTCACGAACCTCAAGTGTTGTTCTTAGACGAGCCAACGGCCGGTGTCGATGCGTGTCTTCGTACGTAGCAATAGCACAGGCGTTTGATCCGCGAGTTCATAACTGAGCAGCGCATTCTCGTGCACCGACAGCGACACATCTGGATGAGTGGGGGTAAGCATTTTCATCTTGCGATTACTGTTCTTTTAACGCCTCCAGCATCGACTCACGTGCTTTTTGTTCTTCCGCAATGATGCGTGCAAAGGCCGGGTCCGCCAATCGGCCACGCGATTGCTTAGCCCAGATACTATCGGGGAAGTCAAATGTCGTACGGCGATAAAGCTGATACGCCGCCCGCGGATTGCTGAGCCTTTCGTGACTAATCCCAGCCCAGAACATCGCCTGACTGCGGACCGTCTTGCCATCGTAGGTCTCGGTGTCGATCACGACTTGGAAGCCATCGATCGCGTCTTGGTAGTCACCCGCACGTAGGAAGTTCTGTGCCGAACGCAATCCCGCCAAACCGGCTAACGGGTCGTTGGGGAAGCGGTCTTGCAGTTTCTTAAACACCTGTGCAGCGTTGCGGTATTCGTTGATCATCTTTTCGCGTAAGGCGAGTGCCTCGCCGATCGCTTCGGCGTTGTTCTTGTCTTGCTCCAGTGACTCGGCTTGTTCCTTGAGGACTTTACCTTGCGACTGGAAGTACGAGCCAAGCCGAGACATCACAGACGGGATCAACTCGTGGTCGGGATACTTGTATGCGAGCTTGACATATTCTTCGACCGCAATATCGACTTCGCCGAGCTTCTCGTAGACGAGTCCTTTTTTAAACTGTGCTTTGGGCGCGAACTCCGAGTCAGGATAGTCCAGCGGGATCTTCGAGAATCGTGCGAGCGCGTCTTGATACATCGCTTTACGCGAGGCGTCGTTCTGCGATAGATCCGCGTATTCCTGAGCGAGGTTGCCTAGCAGGTATTCGGCATGGGCCTGTAGGTCTTCATCGCGATGCGTCGAGATGGCTTCGGATAAGAGCTTCTGCGCGTGGCCCATTTGTCGACGGGCCAGGCTCTCTTCTTCCATCTTTCGGTGGTGCTTTGCGAGTTCAAAGAAACACTCGGCCAAGGTGAAAGTGGTCTGCACCGCGACTGTACCTTCGCCGTATTGCTTGGTGAAGGGTTCGACTGTGCCGTCCGCGCCCTTGTTGATACTGATATCCCAAGCGATCGGCTTGCCGGTCTCGTTGGCGTAGCTGACTTCAACCGTGTCGCCATACTTCACAGGTAGGCCATGCAGTGCGACGGAAGGAAGCTTCGCGTCAGCTGGCTTGTTAGCGTAGGTCAAGCCAAATGATCCCTTGAAGACACCCGAGTGGACCTCGGTCTCGCGAAGCGTGTAAGGCACGCTGACGCCGCTCTTGGCTATCAAGTTCACGGTGATGATGTCGCGTTCGGGGGTCTTGTCTTGATCCGGTGCGATGACGCGCGCGAAGAGCTTCTCGCCGACGAACGCGGAGCTGATGTCCTTGCGGTATCGGCTATTCATGACGTCGATAAATGCATGGCTATCAAGCGAAGCTGTCGCGGTCAGCCACTTCGGCTTGCCTTGCTCGTCGAGGTAGGCAAAGCCGATGTAAACGGTGTCGCCAGGGCGAACGGCTAAGCCATCAGGAATCATCGAACTGGGTAGTGTCAGTGCGTCTTGCGTCGCAAAGCTGCGCGACGGTGTCAGGTCGAGCATGATCGGCACCGCAAAAGCGAAACGTCCTTCATCCAATGGTGGCCTCGCGTCCGGCGGCACCGCCGAGCCTGAAAGCGTGTAGCCATCAGGCGCGATGATCGGCGCACTGCGTGAAGGCGTGGCTTGCAAACGCATGGTCCCGGGCACGCGGATATCAAACGGGGCTGTTGCGTTTGCGTTGTTGCTTGCCTTGTGAATCCGTCGGCCGGACGCGGTCTGCACATATGCCACGACCTCGCTGCTTGGAGCGAACGCCATGTGGCTGGCCAGCACATCGAATCGCAGCGTCGAACCGATCAAAGCCTTTGGCTTGACTTTTTGTCCAGCCGATTGGTCGATATAAGCAAAGCTCATCGCTTGCCTTGGCTTGACGATCTCGGCCCCGCGTTCATCTTCATCGACCATGTCGCTCGCGTCGCGCTTCGGCACCGCAAGCGTATTGGAGATCGTGTCGTAGACCGCCATGCTCGGCGTCTTAAACAATGCATGCTCGATCGTCACGACGCGGTCTGTCGGGATACCGGGATCAAGGTTTTCGTTGTCTCGGTAGATCGCTGTGATCGTGCCGCCGGGCGCGACTTGGATCTCGCTGTCACGCGATGGTGTCCCGACAATGGGGAAGACCTTGCCGAGGAATTCGCCGGTGTGTTCGCCGGTCTCGAGCGCGACGACTTCTACGGTCCCGCCATTGCTGGACTTAACGATCAGCTTGATCTGGTCACGCTCGGGCGTTTGGTCCAGGTCCGGATCATTAACGACAAGCCCAACGTTGTCATCCATCTTGAATCGGCGGATCGGCTCGATGACGAGCTCACGCTCGCCCAGATCATTCGTTTCGTACGTCAAGAACGACGCTGCGATCGTCGCGGTGTTGTAGGCGACCGACAGGCTTCTCTGCTGTACTTTACGGCGGTCAGAAACAACCCGATCATCTTCGTAGCGCACGGTGATGCGGTCGCCAGGCAGGACTTCGAGTTGGCCGTTGGCGCGGAGATCGTTGTAGTCCTCTGCAACGGGTAATCGCTTTAGGCCTTCGTTATCAGTGAGCGTGATCTTGTTGATCGCTGGAGCTGGACCCTTGTGCCCGACGATGGCAAGGCGGACAAGTCGGGCTCGGCTACGGTTGCCAAACTCGATATCGATCTGCCCGGGTTGATCGCCGGAGGCCTTAATGCTTGTGGGGGCCGCGATCGTTTGTTGCAACGGCTCGGGGAACGTCGCCGGGTCAAACATGGCGTCGGGCATCGGCTGGAGATCAACCTGTCCATCGACATTGTGCAGCAACACAGGTTTACGTTTCTGCAGATCGCTGCGCCCTTCGTGACGCCAGACCTCGATCGTATGTAGGCCGGGCTTTAGCTGGCGTGTGATCGTCAATGCTTTATCTGCATTCTCATCCGCGGGCTTGCCGTTGATCAGGAACATTGTCTTGTTGTCGTTGGGCAATCCTGTAAGTTGGAACGTACGGATCGCGGCGCTGGGCTGATAGAACATCGCGCGGTAGCGAATCAGCACCGAGTAGCCCGGATGTCCACCGGAGGGAAGTTCAAGATTAAGGTCGTTGAAGTTCGCGAGTGTGAATGCGGCATAATTGATACCCGACTTGGCCGAAGCGATCTCCATCTTCTGATGCCAATCCTCGGGGACCGTTCGTCCCGTTGCATCGGAGACCGGAATCGCGACGCCGTTGCGGCTGTACGTCGGGAACCCCGTGAGCTGCGGCTTACCCGTCCACGGCGCCGGGTCTGCGGGGTATCGCGTGACGCTGTACCAATCCTTGCCGTTCATCGATGTCTGCAAGACGAAGTGCGTTGGAGCTTGTGTTGGGTCGCTGCTGATCTTCATTTTGCCCAGCGCAACGTTGTCGTTGAGGTCGATGGTGAAGAGTTGCTGGCCCGCCTTGGAACCGACCGCACCGGCCCAGCCGGGGTAGGCCTCTGCTGAGATCACCATGTTCGCATCACGGCCCGGCGCGGACTCGGACGCGTAGGCCAAGGCCTGCGCGGGGCCGGTCGGGATCATTGCCTCGAACTCACCGCTGTAAGGGCCAGTTTCTTTAAGGATGAGGCGAGGGATGATGTCGCCGTTGCTTGTCTCGATGGATACCGCGATCTCGTCAATTCCGTCTGTCTTGCCTTGGTCCGGGTCGTTGACGCGTAGGTAGACCGGGTTGCCCGGACGGACCTGTCGTGTGCCAAGCGCCTGCTGTGCGGAGGAGACGCCGAGCTCTTCGAGGTCTAATGTCCGCTCACCTTTGCGTGGCGGGAATGCACCAGCCGATGCGGAGAGGTTCGCGTCCGATGCGACAGTGATGACGATATCTGGATCGGCCGGGAGGTCGGCCATCTTTTCACGGAAACGCTTTGAGTAGCCGTAGCGGACTTGGTCTCGACCAAGTATTTGCAGAACCTTGTCTCCCGGCTGACGCTTGCCGAGTGTTGTCGGAATCTCGGCACGGAACTTGGTTTTGTCATCACCGAGCTGATAGAGCATGACGCGCTCGCGGTCGCCGGACTTGGTCCAGACTTCGACCTCGATGTCGGCACCGACGCCGGAGATATTAAGTGCCGGGTCGCTGAGGTTGATCTTGATGACTTCGCCGGGCACGATGAGTTTTTGATCGCGGGACACGCCGAGTTCAATCTCGGACGCATCGACGAGCTTGCGCATTTCGAGCTGGGCCTGGCCCAAGAGGATGAGGGCGTCGGGGTGGCTCGGCTCGCGTTTGAGTACGGTCGAAGCCTCGCTAAACGCGTCGGCGTATCGTTCTTGATCGTAGAACACCTCGGCCCGTGCGAAGTGCACACGCGTTCGCAATTCGGTATCGCGCACCAGCATCAGCTTGTCGAGCTCAGCAAGCGCGGTACCGAAGTCTCTGCCCGCACGGTCCACACGGATCGAGCGCAACTGTGCTTCGTATTGCAGAGGGGTGCCCTTGAACTCATCGCTATCCGCGACGCGTCGGTACCACGCCTTGGCGGTCTGCAACGCGCCCTTCTGGAATGCGGCGTCGGCGTAAGCGATCTTTAGCTCGCCTTCTTGTACCGCACTGAATGTGCCGGAGGCTTGTCGGGACCAGACCGTTAGTTCCTTAATCAAGGCCTCGGCCCTGTCAGATTCGCGAGCTTCGATATCGCGATCAAGCAGCCAGAGGCAGTAGGGCACCGTCAGTTGACGAATGATCGGCTGGACCTGGTCGGCATGTTTTTCGTACAGCTCCCAAGCGGCATCGAGGTTGCCGATCGCGAACTCGGCCTGCGATTTATAGATCGGGTAGGCGGGGTCGAGCTCGTCGACAGGGATATCGATAATTCCAAGCGCGATCGAAGATTTACCTGTGACTTGGCTCAGGCGACCGGCCCATTGCTGGTAGGTTTCATTCGTGCTCTTGGAAAGTGACCGACCCACCTCACTGGCCAACCCGATACGCGCGATGCTCAGGGAGATCGAGATTTGATCCGCTTCGAACGCCGCTTCCGAGAGACGGACTAAGCGACCGACGCCTTCGTACTGGTGGTGATCTTTGGAGCCCGCCGCATGCCAAAGTCCGGAGAGATAGGGCTCCAGTTGTGACCACTTTTTCTGCTCACGAGCCTCATCGGCTAAGCGTTTGATCAATGGCTCGTAGCCTTGCTTCGAAGGGTAGTCACCCAGCGGTGAATGATCCTTGAAAAGTGTTAGTACCAACTGGCGCGTCTTCTCGCTCCATACTTCAGCAGTCACGACGTTGTCTAGGCCGATGATCGCGACAGGGACTGGCGATGCCGAGGCACGCTTGGTCGCTTCAGCCATCGCGGACTCGACTTGCTTCGTGTTCGGCTTGTCCGGCAGGTTCAAGATCGACTCGCTTACGTAGCGCGGGGACCAAAGCCGTTCATCCTGTGGCAGGGCGGCATAACCGAAGTACAGCGGGTTGGCCATCGTTGTGCGGTACGCTTCGGGCAGTTTCTTGTAAGCGGGCGAAGCGAGTAGTGACTTAGCAAACGCTTTAGATTCATCGTTCTTCAAGTCAGCGGTGTGCAGCCACATCCCCAATAGCATCGGTTGGACTTCGCCTGCTTGAAGTTGCTTTGATAGCAGACCGCGCACGTGTGCGATTAACTCGGGCGCGCTCTTTTGTACCGGTGCACGGTGATAGCGGAACTGGTTATGGTGAGCGACACCTTGCCACGGCATTTTTCCCGCACGTTTATCGCCAAAACCTGCTTTTGCTAGAGCGCGTTTTAGTAGCCAGGGGCGATCGCCTGACAGATCGCTGGTCATCGACTTGACCATGAAGACGGTGTCTTCGTTGGGGGCTTGTGCAAACAACTCGTCCCAGAGCGTCAGTGCGCCTGGGATGCGTGGTGCGTTTGAGACGAGGTCTTTACGAAGCGTGTTGAACGCTTTGCGCCGTGCGTTGCTATCCGCGTTCTTCGCGATTTGAGCTTTTAGTTTTTTGTATGCATCGCCTAGGTCAGGGTACGCCTGCGCCACGGTTTTGTAGTCTTGATCTTGTGTGGTAGCGTTTCGCCAAGCCAAGTCAATCATCGGCTTCGGCTGGTCAAATCGCCAAGCTTCTTCCTTGAATAACGCTTCTGCGATCTTGCTGTATTCAAGGCTGCCGCTCGATGCGATCGCGCGGATTAAGGCTGCGTCCGGATGTGGGCTTCGTCCAAGTAGTGGGGCGAGTTGCTTCGCGTCTTCAACGGTCGTGCGTTCTTTGTTGAACAAGCGAACATTCACAGCGGACAATGAGTCCAACATGTTGGGTGCTTTGACAATTTGGTCACGCAGCGTTTGCGGATCGAAAGAGACTCGGCCCTTTGCGATGGGGTATGCCAAGAGCTCGGCCCGCTTGTTGGCCGACATACGTGGCATCGCGGCGATGAGTTGTGCCAGTTTACGATCGCGCTCCACGCTGAAGCGTTTGACGCAGTTGCCTGTGTGCCCGCCGTCGTATTCGATGCCCCAACCCATAGCGACGAGCAGTGGCCCGTGGTCTGGGTCTGCCTTGATCAGTCGTGTCGCCGCGGCCAGTGGTGCATCGGTCAGCTTCGGGTCGGCAGGTGTGTTGTCAGCTCTCAGCTTATCGAGCGATAGGTTGTACGGCATCACCGTCGCGACCCAGTTCAGTCGCGCTTTGTCACGCTCGGAGAGGTGCTTAGCCCCGGTAAGTCGCGCGACCGATTCATAGACCGCTGGCGAATGCTTGCTGAATTTTTCTAAGCTATCGCATAACCACTGCAACGAATCGTCATGGATGCCAAGCTTTGATTGGCTAGCGATCGCCGCCAGCCGGTCAGCCATAGCGACATAGTCTTTGCGGTTTTGTGCTTGCTGCAGGAACCAGGCGTCGTAACGTTTTGCGCTACCGAACGAGCGGATCCGGTTGCCGTCTTTACGCATGAATTGATAAGCGGCGTTCTCATCACCGATCACGTTGAGGAGTAGGCGATAGGTCGCTTCCGCAGCCTGGCCCGCTTGTTCCGCGTTGGGCTTGTCGGCGTTAAGTAGTCGCTGGTAATAGCCCAATCCGTCGAGCCATTGCCCGGATCGCTCGGCGGCTTGGGCCGCATAGAACAGACCTTCGCCGCTGCTCAGATCATTGCGATTGAGCCAAGCCTGCACAGTTGCGAGAGCTTCCGCGCTGCGGTTCTCTTGCACGCCGGTCTTAAGAAGCTGCGTTACAGCGGCTTGGTCTTGTACTGCGGTCGCGTCATTGAACGACTTGATCCGGTCGTCTAATGGCGACGCTAATACGTTGAGATTCAGGCCAAGCGCAGCAATCAAGATGAAACAAGTACGGAAACTCATTGGCCCGCCTCCAGACGCTCGATTTCGAGCTGTTTATCCAAGCGAAGCATCTGCTCGGAAGAGAGTTGGCTGCGGGCATATGCTGCCCACTTGCTTTCGGGGAAGTCGTACGTGATACGTTTGAACAGCGAATAGGCCTGTAGGTTCTGCCGTTTCATCGTGTGGCATCGGCCAGCCCAGTACATTGCCTCACAGCGAAGCGTCGGGCCGTCGTAGCTTTCGTTATTAAATACGCTCTCAAGCGCTTTGATCGCGGCAGATAAATCTTCCGCACGCATATAGATCTGGCCCGCTCGCAGCCCTGCGGTGCCCGCCAAGTCGTTGCTTGGGAAGCGTTCTTGCAAGCGCTCGAAGATCTGGGCGGCCTTGATGTACTCGAGCGTGGATAGCTTCTTCAATGCCGTGCCCTCGAAGAAATCATCTTTCTTTTCTTCATCTACGAGTAGCGGCTTGGCTTGGCGCTCGTACCCTACGGCCTTGCGTTGGAAGTGCGTGCCTAGACGCGCCATCGATGTCGCGAGGTGCTCTGACTCCGGGTACTTGTAAGCAAGCTTGACGTACTCCTGGGCCGCGATATCTGGCTCGCCGAGGCGTTCATAGATCACCGCGATTTTGAATTGGGACTTTGATGCATACTCGGAGTCTGGATAAGAACCGGTGACCTTCATGTGGCGAGCCAACGCGGCTTGATAGCGGTCGGCTTGCAGTTCTTTGTCATCGGTCGCTTCTGCATCCTCCATCGTGAGGTTGCCCAGTAAGTACTCAGCGTGCGAGCGCGTCTCGGGGTCGTTGAACTGAGCGACCGTGTTAGCAAGGAGCTGACGGGCACGTTCGAATTCGCGATTGGCAGCATCCTCTTCGCCGAGTTTGCGGTGTCGACGCGCTAGCTCAAGGAAACTTTCGGCCATAGCGAACTGGGTCTGCATCGCCGTCTGTGCATCGTCGTATTGTTTGGAGAACGGCGCGATCGTGCCGTCGGATCCCTTGGCGACGGTGATGAAGTGGGTAGGCGTTTTACGGTCTTGCGCATCGGTGTAGCGTATGCCGACGGCGTCGCCGTATTGGACAGGCATACCCATTCGTCCGACGTCATAGCCTTCTGCTTCTGGCTGGTTTTGCGCTTCGGCGAAAGTCAGTTGGAATACGCCTTTGAAGATGCCCGAGTTAAAGTTGGTTTCGGTGAGTACCGCAAAGTGTTTCTGACCAGACTTCGTCTGCATAAAGACGCGCACCTTGTCTCGGCCCGGAGTACGGTCCTCGTACGGATCGACAACGCGGACGAATAACTGTTCACCGACGTACGCTTCCGACAACGTCTGGCGGTAGTCCTCACGCATGACGTCGAGGATGGGCTCAGCGATAACCTTGGCCGAAGCGGTGGACCACTGCGTCTTGCCAGTGGCGTCTTTGTACTTCACGCCGATATGCAAACGCTCACCCGCTTTGGCGACTAAGCCGTACGGGTAGGTCTCGCCGGTGTTTCGACTTCTTTCGTAAAACGCTTTGCGGTCGGCATAGCTCTGCGTCGGCGTGAGCCCGGTGATCAGTGGGATCGCCAGACGGAATCGGCCTTCGTCTCGGCTCTGTTGCGCCCGCTGATAATCATTGCCACGAGGCTGTGAATACGTGGCGACATACCCGCCGCGCTCTCGTGTCTCGTTCCGTATAAGGCCAGAGTTAAGTGTGCCGGTGTAGATGATCGTGCCGGGCACATTGATGTCAAATGCTGTGCCACCGTTGCGAGAGGCTTTATTACGCCCGCTATCCGTCTGCACATAAACCGATAGCGCAGCGGCTTCGCCAAGTGCTAAGTGCGGTGCGGCGATATCGATCAATGCGTATCGGCCATGAACCACCGCGAGCCCGCCATCGGGCGCGTCATCCATGCCAAGGAACGCTTGCGTGATGTTGTAGCGCGTCTTGATTCGGTCGCCACTGTCCTGATTCCTACCCTGCTTGCGTGCCCAATAGGGTGATTGCTGATCTTCGTTTAGCGAGGCAAAGTGGTCGCCGCGCGTCGGGTCAGGCTCGTAAGGTTTGATCGTTGCATGAGCGATCTCGACCCGTGGTTTGCTAAACGCGCCGTGGGTGATGGTTACGGTACGCTCGTAAGGAACGCCAGGCTTGAGATTCTCGTTATCTAGATAGGTCGCTGTTAATGAACCTGCCTTCGTGACTTTGATCTCGTTGGCCGCTTGTGTGGCTTGGCTTGTTGGTGTGATCCATGCAAGGAAGGTCCCCGTCGATGGGCCCGTCTCGGTCGCGGTGAGCTTTTTAGTTTGTCCTGCGCCGTTCGATACGCTCACCGTTAGTGTGTCTGGCTGAGTCGTTTCATCCATATCCGCGTCGTAAACAACCACTGGCTGAGGCTTGCCGATTATAAATCGCAGCAGTGTCTCCTTGTACGGCATGTCCTTACCGTGCTTAGAACTAAAACGTGGCTGAATATCTGCAAACCCAACCTTTGCATCGGTGAATGCGACATTTAGAAAACGCTCGTGGCGTTCTTTACCCTTGGTCACGAAACGGTCATCGAGGTATCGCACTGCGACTTTGTCGCCAGTAATAATTTCGAGGACATCGTTTTTGCGTAGTTCCGCAAAGTCTTCTTGGACAGGCAGCACTGTTTCACCGCTCGCCGATTGAAGAGACAGCCGATTCATTGCAGGCACAGGCCCTTCTTGATCAACAAAGACCAATTGAACCAAACGAGCTCGCGAGTCAGAAGCAAAGGCTACTTTGAACGACTGCCCTGTTTCCTCTGCAGTCACGGTAGCGGGTGCGTTGCGATGTTCCAGCACGCCTTCGGGGAAGGAGGCGGGATCGAAGAAGTTGTCAGGGCAAGCAACTAACTTGTTCTCATCGCCGAGGTTCGCGTGTAGTTTTGCGGAACGGCCAAAGCCGATCCGGCAATCCCACCCTGTCGCCCAGATTTCAAACGTGTGTAGCCCCGTCTTAAGCGTCACTTCGCCCTCAAGCTTTTTGGGGTCCTCTGCATTTGT
>JBGCDC010000416.1:0-2172 GCA_045105055.1 Phycisphaeraceae bacterium
CGCCATCGACAACGAAGCCATCGGGCACTGGGCAACCATATGCGACGGCGACGCACGCCGAGCCCTCGCCGCACTAGAGATCGCGGTGCTCTCGGAGCAAAACAAAGTACCAGACCCTAACTCCCAATCCCCAACCGCCAATCCCCGGCTGCACATCACGCTCCATGTCGCGGAGCAATCGATCCAGCAAAAAGCGATCGCCTATGACCGCGATGGTGATGGCCATCACGATGCGATCAGTGCGTACATCAAGTCGGTTCGTGGCAGCGATCCGGACGCCGCGATCTATTGGCTGGCCAAGATGATCCACGCTGGTGAAGACCCGATGTTCATCGCTCGGCGGATCGCGATCCTCGCCAGCGAAGACATCGGCAACGCCGACCCGCGTGCGCTCACCGTCGCCGCCTCCTGCTACGACATTGTCCACCGCATCGGGATGCCCGAGGCCCGGATCACCCTCGCGCAGGCCACGACCTACCTTGCCACCGCGCCAAAATCCAACGCCAGCTACATGGCCATCAATCAAGCGATCACCGACGTCAAAACCGGGCGAACCGTCCCCGTCCCCCGCCACCTGCGTAGCGGCGCCTACAGTGGAGCCAAAGAACTTGGCAACGCCACCGAATACAAGTACGCCCACAACTCCGATACAGGTTTCGTTGAACAGACCTGCCTCGGCGTCGACAAGACCTATTACGAACCCGTCGATCGTGGCTACGAGCGGCGGATCAAGGAATACCTCGCGTGGATCCAAAGCCAAAGAGCAGGCGATTCAGAAGCAAAAAGCTGAGCAATCACACAGACTCGGCTCAGCCGTCTAATATGTTGACTGGCATGCAACAGCTAGCCGATAAAGAAAAGGGCTTTAATTCGCATGAGGCGATGCCCAAACCACTCATAACACCCTGAACCAAGAAGGACGCAACGGATGGCGCTCCAATCACAGGCACCCCGTACCGGCGGACCACCACGACGATATACCGGCAGCACGCGACGCAAAAAGGGACTGGCCCCTTGGCTGATCCTGCTTGCGCTGGTCGTCATCGTTGCCGGGTTATTCTTTCTGTTCTCCGACCAGGCCGACCCGACCGCGACTGCCAACGCATCAGAAAACGCGAGCGAAGACACGACCACGACACCGCCTTCGGACGCCTCCGTCGGCACCGGACCACTCGTCTCTAATCCGCCAGATCGCGATACGGCTAGCGATGACCGCCGCACGCCTCCGCCGGATCGGGCGACACAAAATCAAGTGACCAACGATCGCACCACGACTACAGCGAACGACCCGACGCGCCCCGACCCACGGCTCGCGGCCATCGCTGCAAGCGAGACCCGCCAGCTGCTCGGCGCCGCAAAAGATCAGTACGAGACCGGCATGCAGCGCCTCGAGTCCGGCGATATCCCCGTCGGCCGAGCACTGCTTAGCGAGCTACTCTTCCGTGACGGTGCCCTGCCGCGCCACGAGGCCCAAGCCGTGCGCGAACGACTCGCCTTCCTCAACGAAAACACGATTTTCAGCAAGAAACGCAACGCGGCGCAGATCGCCAAAGACCCGATCGTCGCGCTACACAAAGTCCAGTCCGGCGAGTACCTCTCCACCATCGGCAACACCTACCGCATCCCCTATCAACTCATCGAACGCATCAACAGCGTCGACGCCCGCCGACTCCAGGCAGGTCAAGGTGTCCAAGTCATCAAGGGCCCTGTCCACGCGCAGGTCGATAAGTCCGACTACCGCATGGACCTCTACGTCGAAGACCCCGACGGATTGCGTATCTATCTCAAGTCATACACCGTCGGCCTAGGCGAGTTCGACTCCACCCCCATCGGCAAATGGATCGTCAAGCCCGGCTCAAAAGTCGGCCCCGCCAACGGCGGACCCTCGTGGGTCAACCCACGCACCGGCAAGCGCTACGACCGCAACGATCCAGACATCCCCATCGGCGAATACTGGATGGCGCTAGAAGGCCTCGACGACAACACCCGCGACAAAAAAGGCTCTGGCATCCACGCCACCACCGACCCCGAATCCATCGGCCGACAAGAATCCATGGGCTGCATCCGAATGCGCGACGAGGACGTCGATCAAGTGTTCTATACGCTGTTCGAGGGTGCGAGTATCGTTGAGATTGTGCCGTGATCAAGACATAGTCTCGTTCGAAAACTAAG
>JBGCDC010000417.1:0-20238 GCA_045105055.1 Phycisphaeraceae bacterium
CCAGCGAACGGTTATCCGTGACATGCACCATCTCCTCGCCCTTATTCGCAACGGCGGGGGCGAGCACGTCCGCGAGGTGCTCAAGCAGCATGTCCGCCGACTCTTTGGTGCAGTCGTAGTTCACGTAGCCACCAAGCGAAAACTCATCCGCAGACGAGGGCAGGAACACCGCCGCGTTGCAAGGCCCGGCCTGCTGCACGATGTACTCAAGCGTCTTACGCAACACCACTTCAAGATCGAGCTCTTGACCCACCGCGTCGCGGTAGCCAGCGGTCTGTGAAACATTCTGAACTTGGACGGCAAGCTCTTGGTACGCCGTGACCAGGTCGCTACAAAGCACATCGACTTGTTCGGCGACCTCGAGTCTCGCGTCGTTGAGCTTTCGGCAAAGACGCTTGAGCTTTCGAATACGTGTCATGCGTGAGCGGTCCGCCCACTGTCGGTCGAGCACTTTCGCGACTCGGTCGGCGACGCTTGCATGCCAGACATCGTCGATGTTTTCATCGGTCGGCTTGATGATGAGATCCGCCACGCCGAGCTGCATCGCCTGTTGAGCAAGTGCAAAGTCCGGCGTCTCGGCGAGTATCACGATCGCCGTCGCGGGGTCCTTCGACTTAAGCTTACGGGCGAGCTCCATCCCAGCGCCATCCGCACGCTGCGGAATGATCGCAAGGTCAAGCTTCCCCGCATCCTTGATCTGCTCTTGCGCAGACTGGGTGCTGTTTATATTGATGATGCCAAGCTTGCCCTGCGCCACCTTGCATGTCTGCAGCGCCGACCCAAGCGTTTTGCTCGGGTCGATCAGCAGGACACGCCTGGCGCGTTTGCTTCGGGCTGACTTAGTCGTTGGCTTCGTGGACTTGTCCACACCACCAGCTGGGGTGCTCTTAAACGGATCGGGCACGCGAGTCTCCTCTCACTTCTATTCACTCGGTCTCCGCCGAGTGTCTTCTCACAGCCAACATCGGGATGGCACTCGCATCAATCCAGCGGAGCATGCAAGAATCGCACGCAGTAGGGGGGTGTGTAGGGGCTGCGCTGGCTGCCGCGTTATGGGCCTCGCTGGCGTGTTAAACGGTGCCGGTTGTATCGGCGTGCATCCCACGAATCGGCAGCCGCAGCGTCGCCGTCGTGCCCTCGGCGATGATGGACCGCAAGTCGATCTGCCCGCCATGTGCCAGCACCAACTGCTGCGCACGGGACAAACCCATACCGACCTGTCTGCCCGCAGGCTTAGCACTAAAAAATGGATCAAACGCATGGTTAAGCGTTCGGCCATCCATCCCGTCGCCATCGTCCACCACGCTGATCACGACCGACTCCGACAGCGAGTCCGTGTGTGCGGACAGATGGACTTCGCCATTGGGGTTGGCCTGTAACGCATTGAGTAGCAGCTCGGTCACCGCCCGCGCGATCATCGCCGGGTCGCAGTGGATGATGGGCAGGTCGCCTTTCACACCCATCGTGATCTCGATGTTGCGCTCTCGCTTAGAGCGTGCCTGCCGAGCAGTCCGCACCACGTCGTCCAATAAGCCAAGCAACTCGACTGGTCGGCAGTGCGGCGTCGGCGGATTCGCAAACATGTGCAGCGCGGTAATAAGATCACTAAGCTTATGCGACTCTTGAAAGACCAGCTGCGCCGCCTGCTGCTCGCGTGTGCCCGAGGCAAGTGACTTGGATAACAACTGCGACCGCCCCGCGATCACGGCAAGCGGGTTGTTCATCTCGTGCGCCGCGCCCGCCGCCATCTCGCCGAGCCTGGCCAGGGATTGTTGTTTGAGTAGCGCGTCCTGCGCCTGCGCTAATTCGGTGTTCGCTTCGTTGAGCGCTTCGCCCATGCGCTTGACGCCCTCGTGCTGCGCCGCCGCCGCGATCGATCCGCCCCACGTCGCAAGCAACGGGCCAAGCACATGCCACGCGGGCAACTGCGGGCGGTCGTGGATGAGTAGCGCGGCCGTACCCCATCCCGAGCTAAGCGGTAGAAGCCGGATCTCGCGGACATCATCCGCACGACTCAGCGCATCGACGACCCAAGGCAACAGCCCCATCAGGTTCATCGCCGCGGGTTCATGCGCATCCATCTCCGATAACGCCGGGGCGCTCGGAGGGGGATCGATCGATTCATACACCGCGCCGCCGTCGGCAGAGCGCTGGCCAATCAACCACTCCTCGCGCTGATCTGTTGTTGCGCTCGGATAAAGCACCGCGTAAAACCCTTCGCCAAACAGCGAATTCGCCGACGCCATTACCGACTCAAGCACATCCTCCACGCTCCGGCCCGGCGTCGCCTGGCTATGAAACGATGCAATCGTCTCGAGCACTCGGCCCTGACCCGCGGCCTGCTTACTGCTGACATTCAACTGTTCGTTCAAGCGCCCCAGCGCCTCGTTGGCCCGCTGGATCGACGCCATCATCAAGTCCTGCGACGGCGCATCGCCTAGCCCAAACGCCGCACTTCGCCGCTGCAGCTCGTCATACAACTGGCTCAGCGCCGACTCGACCGCGAGCTTCGAAAAACCCAACCGCTCGACCAGTACATCCAGCTCCGCGATCGGCCCATGGTTACCCGAGAAGCCCAGCATTTGTCGACGCACCAGCGCGTTGCTCAGCGTGATCAACCCGATCATCCGCCGATGCGGGAGCTCCGGGAGCGCTTCGTACGGGCTGCCGTGAAGCCAAACGCAATCCTGTATCACATGCGGCAGACCCCACTGCTCCGCCAAGCGTTTGCCCGCGGTATGGTGGTCGATGCCGACGATGCTGCGCTCGACCTCGGCAATCGAGCACCGCTTGTTCCTGCAAACCTCAACGACCCGAGCATAACTACGTGGCAGCACCTGATCGAGAGCCAGCTTACCCATGTCGTGGAGCAGGCCACATACAAACGCCTGATCCGCAAGCAGATCCTGCTGACCCGGATGCGCCTTCGCGATCAGCTCCGCAAGGATGCCAACCGCTAGCGCATGTGTCCAAAGACCATCGCGATCAAACGGCTCAGGCTCGGGCCCATCCGTTGTTATCGCTGACACCACCACAGGCTTCTGAAAAACCTCCAGCACCTTCAGCGACAACACCGTGTTGCGGATCGCGCTAAAGCCAAGCAGCTTCACCGCTTTCTCAATCGTAAGGACATCGCTGCGCACGCCCTTGTCCGCGCGCGTGCACTGCGAAATGATCTTCGCGGTCAGCGCCGGGTCCGACGCGACCAGCTCGATCACCTCTTGTGTGCTCGACAAGTCGTCAGCGGTCAGTTGCAACAACCGCGCCGCCACCGCCGGTAACGTCGGTAGCGTGTCCAGTTGTCGCAGGATCAGTTCGATCCGCTGGGGCTTGGGCACTTGTGAGGCGACCATTCATGCTCCAAAAATCTTTCGGGAGATCGCGGGAGGGCGAGGCTCCCGCCGTGCCGCGAGTATCAGAGGGCCTTCGGCTCGGCAGGAGCCTCGCCCTCCCAGTTAAATCGCCCATTCCCTTACGCTTCAATCAACGACTCAACACGAGCCATCAATTCTTCCAGGTCAAAAGGCTTCTTAATGAAATCGTCCGCACCACTACTCAGCAGATCATCGATCTCCTCGCGGTTGACGACGCCCGACACGATCAGGATCTTCATCCCTTGCAGACGCGCGTTCTTCCGCACCGTCTTGCACACCATGTTCCCGTTGATGTCCGGCAGCATGTAATCCAGAATCATCAGGTCCGGCTTGAAGTCCGTCGTCATCAGACCCGCGTCGTAACCCGTCGTCGCGGTGGCGAGTTCGTACCGACCATCGTTGCCAAAGATGTCTTTGAACAGCTCGACGATTTGCGGGTCGTCATCGACAACGAGGATCTTTTTCTTTCCGCCGCCAAAGGCTTCGGTCGGGATCTCGTTGGACTTCATGAACCGGATCAGCTCTTCACGCGGGATGCGTCGGAAACGCGACCCCGGCACGCGGAAGCCCTTGAGTCGGCCCGCGTCGAAGCAGCGGATGATGGTTTGTTGGCTGACCTTGCAGACCTCCGCCGCCTCGCCGGTCGTGAAGACCTGCTTGTCGTGGATGTCCTCGCCGTTGGCGGTGGCCTTACCGTTCTTATGTCCGTTGGTGCCGTTGTTCGTGGCCATATTCGAGCCCTCGATCGGGTGAGTGGGTCGTGCAAACCAAGCGGGCCGCCACGCAACAACACGCATCCATGCATCGACGGCCCAAGGCTTACCCAAGTTGTCTAAGTTCACATCGGGGCGATCAGCGCGCGACTTAATACCGGTTGTGCGGGTTAGGAACAATCGGGAAAAAGCAGATGGGTTGTAGGGGAGCACTGCGGCAAGTCGAGAAGGGTGGCGATGCGTTATCGGGCATCGCCCCGCTGTGGAAGCACGGAGCATGGAAGAACAAACTTGGGCGATACGAAAGTGCGATCTGTTACCGCACGCTCCGGCCTACCGGCCAGTGCTATCAAGCCGCGTCACTGTTGCCGCGGGTCCGCGTGAGCAATGGCTTCACTACAGCGATCACAACACACAGCAGTATCAATCCGAGAATGGCAACCAAAAGTTGAAGTTGTACCGGCAAGCTATGCACGCGACCCATAGCTTTCGCAGCAATCGATTGCGTCAATGCCGGCTCGGACGCGTAAAATTTTTCGTTGAACTTCTCATCGAGATCAGTGCCCGCTGCGGACCAAGCTGTTTCATGTTCTTCGATCTTGTCAAAGAATTCATCGCCTTTAGCAATCTCTTCTCTCAATTTCGATTCGATACTCTCAAGACTTACACCCTCCTGCGAACCGATTGAACGCTTCGCTTTTGCTCGGTAGAGCTCAACAGCCTTCAAGTCATTCGTCTCATAAGACGCTTTTAAATACGCACGCACCGCCAAACGTTGTGGGGCATTCTCAAAACCTTTTCCCCTTAATAGATCGCCAAGTGCTTCTAGAAGAATAGGCGAGTCGTAGTTACCAAAGCGCATCATGCCAAGCACACCCTTGATCGCGCGATCGGCCTCCGCTTGGCGATCCGAAGCATCTTCAATCTGTTGCGCTTCCATGACGAACGCGCCAAACCCTTGACCGCTGTATCCAATTGGCGAGACTTCCTCGGTATTCAATGGCAGCGTGTTGCCTTTCGCCCTTTGCTGAATGACATACTCCACCAACAACTTTTGATACACCTCTCGGCCGAAATGCGCATCCTGGTTGATTTCGATCGCGCTGCCGATGTATTGAGCGCCTTGTTCGAGGTCACCGTTGTGGATGTAGAACGTGCCGAGGTTCGCGTGGGTTTCGTAGATGCTTTCGTTGGGGAACCGCTCGACCTTAGCGAGCATGGTGGCGATGGCTTGGTCGTGTTGGCCAAGCTTGTCGTACGACACGGCAAGGTCGTCGTAGTCGGCGGGCTTGCGCTGATCGATTGGAATCGCCTGCACCTGCTCGATCCGCCACTGGTAATACGGCGGGGAATGCCGAGGGAAATACCCCGCAATCAATTCGTTGACCTCTGGGAAGCGAGCTCGCTCCATCGCGAGGGTGTCCCGGTCCCAGATGCAGGCCTGCGCCGCCGAAGCAGACATCAAAACCACGAGCACGATCAACAGCAGTTTGTTCATACGACCGAGTATACGCCAGACAAAGGAAAACCCAGCCATCTCGCTTAAGCCGCATGAGTACCGCCTTTAGAAACACACTTCTCAGCAACTACACAGCTGGCTCTACAACCACCGCTTCCGCTGCGACGCGGTCCAGTGCTCGCTTAGCCGCCCAGCTCATCACGATCAGTGCCAATACCGTCGCACCGATGCCGATGCCCCAGAACCAAGGCGAGACACGCGCGTCGCTGTCGAGCTGTTCCAGCCCTGCGCCCAAGAACACCGCCGCAGCAGCACGCGGGGCGAGCCCTAAAAACGTACCCAACAAGAACGGCAGCATCGGCACGTTAAATACCGCGGCCAACACGTTCGTCGAGCCATAGGGCACCACGGGCGACAGCCGCAACAACCCGATCAACACAAACGCACGCCAACGCGAACTCCGCGCAATCGCCTCGCAGATCGCCGACCCTCTAGGGTTCCGCGAGACCAATTCCAACACCCCCGGCCCGGCCAACCGCTTACCGATCGCAAAACCCAACGGCGAGCCCAACGTCGCACCGCACAACGCCACCGCTAAACCCACCGGCAAACCAAACGCCCACCCACACAACAACGACAACACATGCGTCGGCAACAACGCCAACCCACACCCCAGCGCCCCGCCAATCAACAAGAGCGCCCCGATACCGATACCGCCATCGCGCAGCACATCCGCATACGCGTATGCCAGTGCGAGCGCCGCGACCCCGCCGAGCGCCTGGCCCACCGCCGCGAAGAACACGACACCCGATGGCCGAACGAGTTGTTTAAGCGTGGCGAGTCGCGGCATGGGACAAGTGTAGGGTAGAAAGAAAAGCAGCAAATTAGAAAAACAAAAAAGCAGAAAATGAGGCGCTGCCGCCATTTTCTGCTTTTCTGATTTGTTACTTTTCTGTGTTTTCCTAAGCCTTCACCTTCGGCGGCGCAAACCCATCACGATACTTACGCCGGACCACCGTGTCGGTCGCTTCTTGGCTGTTGGTAAACGTCAGCGACTTCTTATCCCACAACAACTCTTGGCCGGGGAATCGGCTGGCCTTGACCGGGAGGATCGCACACTCGGTCATGCGCAGTCCCGCTTCAAACGGCGTCCAGACCTTGACGTCCTTATCGCCCAACGCCTGCTCGACCCAGCTGCCCCAGTGCGCGTAATTGCCGGGGTTCATATTCGCGCCGATATCCTCGGGCTTGATCAAGACGTTGTCGCGGTAGATCTCTAGCTTCTTGCCGCCGGCATCAATAAAGAGCGTGCCGTTCTCGCAGTGCACAACGGTATTGTTTGCGCCCGCGCTGTCTTTAGGGATGCCGATCGCCCGGAGGTCCGGGCCTTGTCCCGCGTCGTTGTAGTAGATCGGGAACGTATCGTTTTTGAACTTGTCGCCAGAGACCGCGTAGGTGATCACAGACTTGCACTGGGTGCAGTGGTACCAGTCGGCCTTGCGTGGCGCGTCGCACTTGACAGAGATCGGCGTCGTCAGCTCGGGGTAGCCGTACATGATGATATCCAAGAGGTGGACACCCCAGTCGCCCAAGCCCGCGGTGCCGAAGTCCCACCAAGACCGCCACTTGTTCGGTGCGATACCATCGCGGTAGGGCTGGACTTCAGCGGGGCCGACCCACAAGTCCCAATCAATGTTGGCGGGGGGTTGTTTCGCTTCGGGCAACTCGATGTCTTTCGCACTACCGCGACGTGTACCCGTCCAGCAGTAGCCCGCGATCGCCTTACCCAACAGGCCGCGCTCGAGGATATCCGAGGCGATACGTCGGCCCTTGCCCTGCATCCGTTGGTTGCCCGTGTTCGTTGCGAGGTGCGGCTTGGCATTGACCGCGTCCTCGAGCATCGTGATTTCTTCGAGCTGCTGGACCAAAGGCTTCTGGCCGTAGACGTGCTTGTCGTTGGCGAGCGCGTGCAACATCGGCGCGATGTGCGAGTGGTCGGGCGTACAGACGTTAACCGCATCAAACTGATCGAGCCGATCGGCGAATACTTTGCGGTAATCCGTCTCGCGGAATGCGTCGGGGAAGTCTTTACCGATTTTTTCAAGCGGATTAGCGTCGACATCGACGAGGCCGACGATCTTGGCCTTGGGGTGTCGATTGATCGCGTTGCGGTCCATGCCGCCGATCCCACCGACGCCGATCTGGATCACACGCAACTCTTTCGCACCGGCCGTGGGGTTGGCGGCGCTGGCAAAGCTAGGCAGCGTCGGGATCGCCGCAGCACCCAACAGGGCCGCAGTCGTCTTTACAAAGTCACGTCGATTCAATTCATGCATGGCAGGCTCCGTTTGAGAGGGTCAAGTACAACGATGAACGTTGGAGTCTTCATGTTACAGCGAATGTTATCTACTAAGCGTATCACCATAAATCTTGGCTTTAAAAACTGCGATGCGATGACAACAATTTAAAACCCTGCCGCCTTGCGTAACGCTTCGTAGCGCGGCAGCAATTCAACGACCTCGGCATCCTGCTTAGCGCCAGGATCCTTCGCGAATTTCGTAATCGCACGCTCAATCTGGGTCAGTTGCTTGCGGGCCTGATCGATCTTCGCTTGAATCACGGGAACGGCTTTCGCCTGCTCAGCGATCACCTCGTTGAGTTTCTTCAAGGCGTAGACCTCGGTCTCTAAATCAAACTGCGCATCCTCTAGTGCTTCTGCGGTTTTAGGCTTGGCGGGCTCCACCTGTTTCTTGACCACTTCGACGTGCTGCTTCGCCTTAGTGATCGCGGCCGATTGTTTCTGCAGCTTGTTCGCCTGATCAGCCCGTTGCTGCTGAATCGACGCGAGTTGCTCTACAAGCTCATTAACCTCAGCTAGCTTCTGATCACGCTGAGCAATCAGCAGTTGCTTCTCGCCGCGTAGCGCGTCTCGTTTTTTCTTGATCACGTCGATCTTCAAGCGCAGCTCAGCGGACTGCCACTTAGCAGCCGATCGTTTCGCCTTAGCGAGTACTTCTTTAGCAGTGACCACTTTTGATGCTGCTTCGTCGGCAACAGCCTTGGCCTTCACCTCAGCGGCTTGCGACTGCTTGAGCTTGTCTTCTGCAGGGCGGATCTGCCCCTTCTCTTCAAAGTACGTCTTGCGTGTCTGATCGTGCAGCTTGTTCGCTTCGTCGCGCTCCTGCTTACGGGCCTGCTCCATCTGCTCGGCCTGGTCCACCTTCAGCGCCATCGCTTGACGCTGCGACTTCGCCTGGTCCTCTTTCTTCTCAGCGGCCGCAAGTTGCTCGGCCCGCTGCTCGGCTATCGCTTGACGCTGTGTAACTTTCTGCTCAGCTTGCGTGACCTTCTTCGCAAGATCCCCAGCTCGCTTCTTCAAACCCGCGTCCTCAGGCTGTTCTTTGACCTTCGCCTCGGCAGCAATTGCCTGGTTCGTTGCGCGTTCTAATTCTTGCTTGGCCTTATTAAGATCGCTCACCGCGCGGTCGTGATCGCGCTTGATTCGGTTCGATTCGCCCTGTTTGGCCTTGAGGGTATTGCTCGCTTGCCTGTCTGCACCACGCGCATCACGCAACTCACGAGCCGCCTGCTCCAAGCGACTGTTCGCCTCTTTGCGAGCCCTGTCCTGCTTGGGCATGGTCTGCTCACCAGCCTTAACCGACGCACGCAAAGCGTTGAGTGCTGCATCAAGATCGGCGGTGGCTTGCTGAGCTTGTAGCAGCTTGGCTTGCTCTTGCTTCGCAGCGGTGCGGATCTGATCCAGTACTGCTTGCTGTGCCGCGACATGCTCGGCCGACTGCGAAACCGCTACCGCGATCGGTGGAGGATTGCTCGACCACGCATCGACCTGCTGAGCTTTCTCTTTCAGCGACCACCGAACAAGCTTGCCCGTCAGGTCACCCGCGACAACAGCATTCGACGAAGTATCAAACGCCGCACTCAGGCCGATCGACTCGAGCGATTTCGTTTCAAACTTCTTCCCGCCATTGGCATCCCAGACGCGGATGAATTGATCGCGTCCGGTCGTGACCAGTCGGCCGTCCTCGGCATAAGCAATCGACATCGCGCCGCCGCTGTGCGCGCCCCAGTTTTTAACCTGCTTGCCGTTCTTCATTTCCCACAGGCGTGCTTGGCCGTCTTCGCCGGAGGACGCGAGGACTTTGCCGTCGTACCGCCAGCTCAGTGCGGTGACCGAATCGCCGTGCCCATCGAGGCGGTAGACGTGCAGGCCCGAGTCGGCCTCCCAGATGTGCAGCCCGCCGTTGCGGTCGCCGCTGGCCAGGTAGTCGCCGTCTGGGCTGAACGCGATCGCGGTGACCCACTCCGTATGCTTGTCGAGGTTGTAGCGCAGCTCGCCGGTTGCAACGTCGTAGCCCTTGACGCGTTTACTTGGTCCCCCCAGCGCGACGAATCGCTGCGTCGGGTCGAGGTCGGCCGCGAGGACTTCATCAACTTCGTCGCCGACGCGCGTGACTTGCTCGCCAGTCTGCACGTCGTACAAGACGACGGTCCCGCTTGACCCGCCAACGCCGCCGCCGACCATGAGCAGCCTGCCGGTCCAACTAAAGCGCAAGGTTTGCGGTTGGCCAAAGGCAAAGGGCAAGACGCCGAGCAGTTCACCGGTGTCGGCGTGGTGGATGAGAACTTGCTGCTGGCCGGTGCTCGCCACGATCGGCGACCAAGGGTGCCCCGCGACCGCGCTAACCGCGCCGGGTTTGGTCGTGTGGTTGATCGGGCCAAGGGGCATGTCGGCTGGCATGATCGCCGGGCCGTCGGGCCGGCCGACCGCGGCCTTACCGACAGACAAATCAACGCGTGGCTTCTTCGGTTTGTTGATCGCGCTGTCGGCGGTCTCGCGTAGTCCCTGATCGATCCATAGCTTGACCAGTTTGAGCTTGTCGTCCGCGACCTTGCCGCCGTTAGGTGGCATCTTCGGCTCAAGAGTGTGGTTCATCACACCGAAAAGCGACGACTCGCCCGCGCTCTGCGACACAACAATGTCGCCGCTCGATCCACCCGCGACGGTCGCGCGGTAGCTGGTCAGATCTAACCCGCCTCTGGCCTTGTCCGCGTTATGACAATTAAAACAACTCTGCTGAAAGATTGGTCGGATGTGATCTTGATAGTTGATCACGTCCTTGGCCATCGCAGGCGCAGCGGTGAGTGCGAGTAGAGCAAGCCCTAAAGATGTTTTTACTGCTTCGCGCATGTGCTTAAAGACCCGTCTCTCACTCGACGCCCACGGATTAAATCCGTGGGCATCAACTTAAAAACACTCAATGATTGAAAATAAACTCTTTGCTATTCAGTAGCGCCCAGAACACATCGTCCAGCGCCTCGTTCTGTTTCTCGCTCGTCTCGACTAAGCCCATCACGCGATTAAGCTCAGCTTCGCTTGGCTTACGCGACAAAGCGGTGAGATAAAGATGCTCGATGACTTGCGGCGGTGTCTTGCCTTGTTCGAGCAGCTTACGAACCAGTCGGCCTTGGCGGATTTTGTTGTTCGTCGTCGTGCCGTTGATCAGGTGCAAGGCCTGGCTGAGGTTAGGCTCCATGACAACCTCACACGAACACACTGTGTCACGCGAGGCTCGGCCAAACGTTTCTAGAAAGTACGTGCTCGTATTACCATCGATGATCTGCACCGCTCGGGCGCCTGGCGGCAGGCCGCGGAAGTCGTCTTCAGTTTTTGTCACCTGCGTGATGCAGTCGAGCAAAATCTCCGCACGGATCCGTCGCGGATGGGCTCGGCTGAAGTTCGTCATATCCGTCGCGTTCGTCTCGTTCGCACGCGTCGATCGCTGATACGCATGTGATGCGGTGATATCACGGACGAGTTGCTTAATGTCGTAGTCGGTCTTCACCAAGCGGTCGGCCAACGCATCGAGCAGCGGCGCATTAACCGGCGGGTTAGAGATCCGGACATCATCGACCGGATGCGTGATGCCCCGGCCAAGGAAGTGCTCCCACACAAAGTTGCCAAGGTTTCGATTGAACGCGGCGTTCTGTGGCGAGGTCAACCAGCTCGCCAGCACCTTACGACGGTCGGTGTTCTTGGGAATCGTCGCGACGTCTCCGCCTAAGAACGTCGGCTGCATCTCTCGGCCGTCGAGCGGATGTTTCACTTCGCCACTGTTGCGGTTGAAGATAATTTTTTCACGCGGGTCTTCGCCGGGCTTGCGTGAAACCTGTGCGAAGAACGCGGTGAAGCCGTAGTAGTCGTCCATCGTCCAGCGATCGAACGGGTGGTTGTGGCACTGAGCACACTGCATCCGCGCACCGATAAACGTCTGCACAACGTTTTCGGAAAGCAGCAGCGTGTCACGCTCGACCTCGTAGTAATTCGTCGCGGGATTCTCGAACGTCCCGCCTGTCGAAGCGAGCAGGTCGAACACGACATCATTCATCGGGCGGTCTTCAACGAGTTGATCACGCAGCCACTCGTAGTACAACACCGCAGACTTCTGGCTGATGCCGTTGTTGTTATTGCTGCTGGTGATCCGCAGACGCTCGGCCCATTTCATCGCCCAGATATCCGCAAACGCATCGTCCTCCAGCAGACGATCAACGAGCTTGGCTCGCTTGTTCTTATCCTTGTCAGCAATAAAGCTATTAAGCGCATCGATCGTCGGCAGCTGCCCGATGATGTCGATGTGTACTCGGCGAGCGAACGTCGCGTCGTCGGCAAGCTCGGCCGGGACGATGCGCATCTTCTTGAGCTTCGTATTGATGTGCTGGTCGATGTAGTTCGCGGCCAACAGCTTGTCGGGGTAGTCACTGGCTGATTTTTTAGGGATGACAATGACAGGCGTGCCGACGGTATAGGCGTCGAAGCGGGCCATGACGAACGCCTCGCCGCGCTGGTTGGCTTTGATGACGCCGTCGTCGCCTATCGCCGCAGCAGTCTCGTTACTGGTCATGAGCACCGCAAGGTCGGTGATGTCTCGGTCACTGCCGTCGGAGTAGTTGGCGCGGACGGTGATCTGCTGCTGGTCGCCTTGCCCCTTAAGGACGATGTCCTGCGGGAAGATTTCGATGCCGGTGACTTGCGTGACGTCTTCCGCGTCGTCCGGTGCGCCAGCGTCTAGCCAGCCCTTGAGTGTTTGATAGAACGCGTGATCTTTTTCAAAGAGTTTGCCGCCGGTGTGTGGCACTGTGCCGATCGACTTGGTGAGCAAAAGCGACCGCTCGGTGTCGGCGAGGTTGATGCGTCGGCCGGGCTGCTCGGTAGTGATGCGCTGGTGGTCGCCAACGGGGTCAAAGCCAAAGAGCGAGAGATTGAACCCGTCTTGCCCGCGGGCCGAGCCGTGGCACGAACCGTTGTTGCAACCGGCCTTGGCGAAGACGGGCAGCACATCGAGGCGGAAGCTGATCGGTCGGCCCTGGGTCGCGTGCTTCACGGTGATGGGGAGGGTAACACGTTGGTTGCCATGCTCGACGATGAGTTGGGTTTGGCCATCGGAGCTAGGGCGAAGGACGCCGTGCTTAACCGTTGCGATCGATGGGTTGGCGACGGTGAACTTGGCCTTGCGTGTGAGGTCTAGCGTCACGCCGTCGGCTTGGCGGATACGCACGACGACGGCCTGTTCGTCTTCGCGCGTGCTTAGCTCGATGGACTTGGGAAACACTTCAAGCTTCCCGGCGGCGGGCTGCGCGGCTGTTTGAGAGCTACGTGCCGAGCGATCAACGCGCGGGGCCGCCTCCGCATCGGAAGGCAAGTTGGAATACAGCAGCGCACCGCTGGCGAACAACAGCAGCAGGGCGGGGAGCACCCGAGCGATCCATAACAGCTTTGTCCGTTGCTTCATACTTGTGCGTGTCCTTACTTGCCTTTTGCCTGCGCGTTGTCTTTATTGGGTCGGTCCACACGCAGCCGACCGCCTTGGCCAAAGCGATGGATCACCGGCTCGCCGTTGACCGTGATCACTAACTCGCACATCAGCGATTTGTGATTGCCCGGCGGGGTGTTGGCCGCGACGTTGACTTTGAATGTCGCCAGCGCTTGGCCCGGCTTGATCGTGATCGGGTCGGCCTTCGCGTGTGCGGGTAGGCCCAGCAATTTAAGCTCGCCCTGACCCTGCCAATCGCGCGGGTGTTCGAGGTTGATGACGATGTCGACCTGCTGACCTTGCTTGCACTTGCCGCCATCGATCGTGCCCGCGACGAAGGGGGCTTCGACCTTGACGCTGAACAGCTGGCTCGACGCCCAGACCGCGCCGCCCGATTGGTTGCCGTTGCCCACGACGACCATCGGCCAATCGCGCGTCGGCACGCTCGCGTTCGCATCGATCTCGTACACACCCTCGACACTCGTCTTGTTCAAATCAATCCGCCCCGGCGCGCCAATGCCCGGCGGGCGATACAGCATGTACAAACGCACCTGCTCTTCGTAGCCCTCGGCCCGTATGAGCTTAACTTGCAGTTTCTGCTTGCCGCCATGAACGAGCGGGGCCTTGGGCTGGACCACATCGATCTTAAACGGGATCGCATCGGTCACCGCGATAGGCACAGATTGCAGCGTCGACAGGTAGTACTCGGTGCGGTTGGGGTTGGCCATAACCAGCGGGGTGAGCTGGCTAAAGCCGCCGCGGATCTGCTGAGCGCTGTCGCCTTTAGGCTCAGACATCGCGTGCAGATCGATCACGGAAGCACCGATGGTTGCGTCCGCCTTTGCTTCAAACACGACGGGCATCAGGTTGCCTTGCTGCTCTGGGCCTAGGCCTTGGTATGACACGCCGCCGGGCAGTCCATCGATCGTCGGCAACAGGTCGCCGCCAACGCGCGTGCGGTTCACCGTGACCAGTGCCGCCGTGCGATTGCCTTGCGGTACCGCGATGGCTTGTCTGCTTTGGGGTCGGTTACGATCGTAGCGCGTGATCGCGGTCGATAGGCTCGACTTAGCGAGTGTTGCTTCTAATCGATAAACATAATCAGCCCCGCCTCGGTTGCGGTGGTCACGGACGCGCACGACGTAGTCGCCATCCTGCGGCGCGGTGATCGTGACGACGCTGTCCGAGCCGCCTTGATCGTCGTTGCCTTGCAGGTGCTTGTTGTCCGCGGCGTTGTAGACGTTGATCACCGAGTCGAGCGGGCTGCCCATCGACCTTGCGAAACAACGGAAGGTCGCTTGCTGGCCCTTCTTCAGTTGAACGCGGTAGTAATCGATATCGCTTCGCTGCTGGATGATCCCGTTGAAGGCGACAGGCAAGGCATATGCGTCAAAGACCGAGGCATCCTTAAGCGTGTTGTTCTTCACGCTCGGGTCTTCCATCACGTTCGTCATGCGATTGACGCGCATCGGCAAGGCCGACATCGCACGCTGGTCTTTGTACTGCGCGACGACTTCATAGTCGTTGTTCGGCTGATCGGGCAGCGTCACGTCTTGCACAAAGTTCCCGCCTGCGTCGCCAAGCATACGCACCTTCAAAGTCTCGCCAGGCTGACCGCCTAACGGATACACAAGCGTCGGCTGGATCGCCGAGTCCACTTTCAATAAGTACCAGTTGTTGTTTGAACCCAAGTACCCCGAATCACGCAGCACCAACACGTACCGCCCATCGCGTGGCACGATGAACGACACCAACGGGTCCTGTCGATACAGAAACGTATCGTCAATCGCCGCGACCTCTTTGCCGCTGCTATCCAACACCGCCAGCGTCGAGTCGGTAAACCCTCGGCCAAGCCGCATCCCGACAACCTCCGCGACAAACGGCTGGCCCTTTTTCAGGTCCACCGCAAAGTAGTCCACGTCTTCTAACTCTGTTCGGCCTAGGACGATCTTGCCTAGCTCGATTGGTTGTGGCGAGTCAAAGCTCGTGCTTTGTGTAAAGGATCGGCCGTTCTTCTTTGGCTCGTCGCGCAGCTCTTGTACGATCGGTCGGTCGACCACGCGGAAGCTGATCATCTCTGTCACACCGGTCTTCGTGACCAGGCGTACCTGGTGCTCACCCAGCGGCGCATCGTCCGCGATGGTGAAGGTCGCGTGGATGTGTTTTGATTTGTTCTTTTCGTTCGACTTCACATCGGTGGCGGTGATGCCTTGGGTGTGAAACAGGACGGAAGTAGCGTCGTGGAGCCGATCGCCATAGAAGTTGACCTTGATGGTTTGGCCGCGCTGTCCCGCAACGGGGAGGAGGTTCGTGAGCGTGGGTGAGCCTGCCAGTGACGGGACTGTTAGCAAGAGCAACAACAAGGCAACGGGCAAGCGGATCATTCGCATTGCGGGCTTTCTAGCAAGAGATTTCAAAAGCAACTTGTCCTTACGCCTCACGCTCTAGCGTTTCACTGAGCACGTTGCCCCCGTCGACGATTTCGATCGGCCGATCGCCGGGAGCCATGAGTTCTTTGTCGGCCACGATGCCGAGTTGGTTGTAGACCGTTGTCGCGAGGTCCGCGTGGCTCACCGGCTTGTCCGCGACCGCCGTCGAGGTCGCATCCGATTCGCCGTATGCGAGCCCGCCCGCAAACCCGCCGCCCGCCATCGCAACCGAGAACACACGCGGGAAGTGGTCCCGACCGCTGTCCTTATTGATCTTCGGCGTTCGCCCAAACTCGGTCGTCAGCATCACCATCGTCCGGTCCAGCATCCCGCGTTCGTCGAGATCGCTGATCAGCGCGGCATAAGCTTGGTCAAGCTCCGGCACCTGATTCGTCATCGCCGTATGAATGTTTTGGTGGTGGTCCCAACCGCCTAGCGTCGTCGACACAAACCGCACACCCGCCTCGGCCAATCGCCGCGCGAGCAGCATCCGCATCCCCGCGGGGTTCTTGCCGTACTTGTTGCGGACCGCCTCGGGCTCAGCACGGAGGTTGAACGCCTCGCGGGCCTTGGTCGACGAAATCATCGTGTACGCCCGGCTGTAAAACTCATCCATCGCATCCAAGGCGTCGGACGACTCCAGTGTGCGGAAGTGATCGTCCACCGCGTCGAGCATCGCTTGGCGCCGGGCGAAGCGCTTGTGATCGATGTCATCGGGCAACGAGAGGTCGCGGACTTTGAAGTTTTCTTTGGACGGGTTGTCACCGATGGAGAACGGGCCGTACTTATTGGAGAGGTACCCGCTGCCGGCGTGTTCATTGGCTTGTCGTGGGATGGCGACGTAGGGCGGCAGCTCGCCGTTGGCCCCGAGTTCGTGCGAGACGACCGAGCCGAAGGACGGGTACTTGACCGCGGGGCTGGGCCGATAGCCGGTGAACATGTTGTGCGTGCCGCGTTCGTGGGCGGCCTCGCCATGGGTCATCGAGCGGATGATCGAGATCTTGTCCGCGATTTTTGCGGTCTGCTTCATCAGCGAGCCGAGCTGAATCCCGGTCACGTTCGTGTTGATCGGCGAAAAAGGCCCGCGGTACTGCGACGGGGCCAGGGGCTTGGGGTCCAGCGTTTCTTGAGCCGCCATCCCGCCGGGCAGGAAGATGTGGATCACGCTGTCGCACTCGGCTTTTTTCGTCGCGTAGTCCTTCTGCTCCGCCAAGGCCTGCATCTCAAACAGCCCCGGCAGCGTCAGCCCCAAGCCACCGATCAGCCCGGCGTACATAAACTCTCGGCGAGAGGGCCTCATCGCGTGGTCATCACAGCCACACGGCGTAAACGCGGCAGAACGGGTGTGTTTGTCCTTCATCACAAAGGGCCTTTCAATCGCAGAATGGCGAATAGAAGATTTTACGGCCAGACATGCCGGGGGCCTAACAAAAACCCCAACAATCCATGGCGACGCCGCAGCTGGTCATTGGATTACAGTTGTTTTCGGCAGGAATGCGTCACAGCCGTAAAAGGATCGACACAATTGATAGCACTTGGCGGAAGCCCGGTGCCGGGATAGACGGGCTTGAATGACGGGTTGGGTCGTTTCTTCACCACCGGCACGGGGCTTCCGCCCGGTGCTATGAAGGCAGATCGACTACGCCGTCGCCGTTTTCGCCGCGGCCTTCACGCCGGGGTACTTCTTCGGCTTACGGAAACTCCACCACATATTGGTCGGCACCATCATCGCAACCGCCATGATCAGCATCTGGCTACCCGCGAACATCGCGAGCGTGAACATCGCCCCGTCCATGAAGCCGTAGCTGTGTAGGCCGACGCCCAAGAGGTTCGTGCCAAACCACGACCACGCCGTGACGATGTTGCCGCTGATCGCGAGGACCATAATCCCGCGTTCTTTGACGAGGTTGCCCCAGCGTGCGTGAAGGATGATCGCGTGGATAAGCACGATAAGGATTGCACCGTTTTCTTTTGGATCCCAGCCCCAGAATCGGCCCCACGATTGGTCCGCCCAGATCCCGCCGAGCACCGTGCCGACGAAGCTGAAGAGGATCGCAAAACAGACGACCGCGTAGACCATGCCCGCCATCGTGCGCGCCATCTTCCGGTCCAGCAGCGGGGTGCACATGCCAAAGATGATGTAGAGCAGCGCAATGAAGCCCGCGAGGAACGTCGCCGAGTAGCCCAGCGTGATCGTAATCACGTGCGTGCCCAGCCAGAAGTTCGAGTCGAGGACGGCTTGCATGACACCCATCGTGTCGCCGTCTTTGGAGAGGTGGTGCGCGACGATCAGGGTCGAGACACCCGCGGTCGATGCGGCCAGTGACGCGACGCCGAGCTTCGTGACCTTCTCGAGGATGATCGCGCCGCCGACGATGCCCCAGCCGATGAACACGGCCGACGAATAAAGGTTCGTCACCGGCGGTCGGCCCTGTAACCAGATACGAATAATCAGCGCGAGCGTGTGAAGTACAAAGACGACGAGCAAAATACCCATGCCCGATCGCCACAACGCCGTGTAGCCGTCCTTAGGCAGGATCGGCCGAAGCAACATCGCCAACAAACCCATCAGCCCCGCAAGGATGTACAGCGCGATGCCTTGTGCAAACGGTGCGAACCGGTTGTAGCCCTGCTCGAACGCGGCCTTGCGTGCTTTGCCCGGGACGAATTCTTGCTTGAGTGTCAGGTGGTCGTCCAGCGCACTGTTGAACGCCTCGGGCTTGTCATCCCGCAGCGCGTTCATCATGGTGAGCCAAGTCTTACCCGCCTCGCGTTCGCGTGCCGCCTTACTGAACTCGCCGCGTGCGTTTTCGATAATCGGGGCCCACTCGTCGCCCCTTTCCACCGGCGGAACAACGAAAGGCGTCGCCATCGTTTGCAACTCAATCATCACCGCGAGTTGGCGACGCAAACCAATCACATGCTCTTCAAACTTCGTCCGCAGGTCGTCACGCTTGTCTTGTGCTTCGCGTGCCAAGCGATCGATCTCGAGATACGCGGGCTGTTGCCGCTCGCCGATCGGGTTCATCAAATCGTTAAGCGAATAGAACTTGCCGTCCTCTGGCGTCTTGCCCAGCAAACCCAACACGCCCGGATCATCAATCCGAATCACATTTCGCTTACGCGACTCGGGCCGACCCGAGATCAACTCCGCCAACCAGACAATCGCTTCCTTCTCCGCGCCGCCTTCTTCTGGCAGCAACATGTCATCCTTCAGCGACTGCTTCTGACTCACCATCAAGAGCGCATTGCGTGCAACCGTATCCAAAGGCTTAATTCGTCCATCCTCAGACACGGGCACTTGGCCGAGTGTGTCAAAGTCGAAGCGATAGACCTGATCCGATTGCGTCGCGCGAGAGACACCCATCAACAAGTAGACAACCATCACTGCCGTGACCACGTAAGGCACCGCACGTAAAATGATCGGCGTGTCGTTCGACTTCTTAAGGCTGTCTTCGTTTAACTGATTCATCACGTCTCTCAATTAAGCCTTCGCGTTTGCTCGCCGTCCATACCGCAGCAGCGACACCACAAAGTGCATGCACAACCCAACCGTCACGATGACACACGACAAGTAAGGCACCCACGCGCCGGGGTTATCCGCGACCTGCATGATCGTCCCGAGGTTGCGGTTCAGGGGCTGCTGGAAAAACCCGGACTGGAAAAACGCCTTGCCGTCGTAGCGCAGCGGCTGGTTCATCTTGATAAAGGCATCCCGGCTCTCGCCCGAATCGGGGATCTCAAGCCGAAGCGTCGACGAGTAGTTCATCGGGGTCGTCGTGCCGGTAAATTTGTCATGGCGAAAGTCAACGAGCTGAAGCGTATAAGGCAGGTGCGTCTCGCGGAAGCGAAGCGACACCGCCCAAACCTTGCCATCGACCTCGACCTTCACTGGCTTCACAAACTCCCACGTCGTCAGCAAGTGCTGGCCCAGTCGCTCGTCGCCCTTAAACAGCGACACCATGACCGAGGGCCGATCCGCACGCATCTCCGTCCCCGTCACCGCGGGCATCTCCTCGGCACGGTACTTCACCTGCGTCGGGTCCTCGCCGTTGATGGTCGGCAGCAGGTCCGAGTTCTCCATCCAAGCGTCAACGCGCACCGTCAAAGGCAGCGTGTCATTCTTAATCCACGTGTCGTCCTCATCAGCCGCCTCGATGAGTTTTTGTGGGATGACGATGTGTTCTTGCGTGCGGTCGCCCGTGTCGGTGACGAAGGCGATCTCCACTTCGCGGATGTCGATAATCGTGTTCGAAACACCTTTCTCATGGATCCACATCTGGCCCTCATCCGCGCCGATGCCCGTGACGTATTCGCCGACGAGCATCAGGATCAGACCGCCGTGGACCAGCACGATCCCAGCTTTTCGATTGCCAAACACGAAGTAACACCCGACCCCGATCAGCACCATTGGCACCGTCCAGATCAGCATCA